>NZ_DJGL01000080.1:46256-79930 GCF_002432735.1 Mesotoga sp. UBA5847
CACGATGTGCCCCTATAGTTCAACGGATAGAACAGCGGATTCCTAATCCGCAGATGAAGGTTCGATTCCTTCTGGGGGTACCAGGCGGGGTTTTCCTCGCCTTTTTTATTGGTAATTAGCATAATGGAAACTGGCACAGAAAAGGCTACTTAGAGTACGTTAATTAGCTGTAGACGGTGCCATTCGCCCGTACATCGATTTGAGAAGTATTCATTATGGTCATAGAATTCTAATGAAGAACACCAATATGGAGGAGGTATTCTCGTGGCCGAAACAAGTCTGTTTCAAAATGCACTTAAGCAATTCAATAAAGCTGCCGATGTCATGGATCTTAGCCAGAGCATGAGGCAGGTCTTGTCCTTTCCGAAAAGAGAGCTAACTGTCAATTTCCCCGTAAGAATGGATAACGGGGAAATCAAGGTCTTCACTGGACACAGGGTACAGCACAATGTTGCCAGAGGTCCGGCAAAGGGAGGAATCAGGTACCATCAGAACGTTACTCTCGATGAAGTGAAGGCACTGGCTTTCTGGATGACATGGAAATGCGCGGTAGTTGGTATCCCGTACGGAGGTGGAAAGGGCGGAGTTTGTGTGAACCCTCAAGAGCTTTCAATCAACGAGATTGAAAGACTTTCAAGGAGATTCTTCTCAGAGATTCAGATCATAATAGGTGAAGGAGAAGACATTCCTGCGCCAGACGTAAATACTAACGCTCAGATAATGGCCTGGTACATGGACACATACTCCATGAACGTTGGTCATTCAGTTCTCGGAATCGTTACAGGCAAGCCTCTGGAAATAGGTGGTTCTAAGGGAAGAACGGAAGCAACGGGTCGCGGAGTAAGAGTGGTTGCCGAAGAAGCTCTAAAGTACAAAGACATGGATCCGAAGCAGGCGAAGGTGGCCGTTCAGGGATTCGGAAACGTAGGATCGTTTGCGGCGAAGCTAATAGATGAAGAGATGGGTTCAAAAGTCATCGGTGTGAGTGATGTTTCTGGTGGACTTTATAATCCTGAGGGTTTCGACATCGATGATCTGATCGCATACAGGGATCAGAACAACGGAGTGATCGAGGGCTACCCGAAGGGACAGAAGATCAGTAACGAAGACCTGCTCGGACTCGATGTGGATATCCTCGTTCCAGCAGCTCTTGAGAATGCGATTACTGAGAAGAATGCAAAGAACATAAAGGCAAGAATAATCGTCGAGGGCGCAAACGGTCCTATGACACCGGAAGCGGAAGACATAGTTCTTGGAAACAAGATCTTCGTTGTTCCCGACTTCCTGGCAAATGCCGGAGGAGTCACAGTCTCATATTTCGAATGGGTACAGGGACTACAGCATTATTTCTGGGATGTGGAGGACGTAAGAAGAGCTCTCCAAAAGATAATGAGAGAGGCTTTCGCTTCCGTAGCATCGACAATGAACAAGTACAACATCGATATGAGAACTGCCGCATATGTTGACTCTATAGAGAAGGTTGCTCACGCCACAAAACTCAGAGGAATCTATCCCTGATACATCTGCTGTCAGATTCACGGAGCGGAAGAATTGTCTTCCGCTCTTCTTATATGTTGGGAGAATCAGAGTAGCTCAGATAAGTAGAAGTTGTCGTCAACTCTGTAGGCTGTCAAATAGCCTCCATAAACACAGCCAGTGTCTATACCGATCTTTCCTTCTTGAATTAGTGGGCCGCTAATTAAGGGTGTATGACCAAACACAACCGTACGGTTCCTGATAGGGTTTGGAGTCTCCAGAAATGGTTCTCGGATCCACAGAAGATCCTTTGGATTCTGCTTCTTCAAGGAGATTCCCGGCCGTACCCCGGCATGAACGAAAATGAAGTTGTTCTCTTCGTAGTGAAGAACAGTCTCGTTGAGAAACTCAATATGGTATTCTGGAACAGATCTAATACTCCCATAACTTCTGATTGTTGTTTCCATCCCGTTATAAGCCCAGATCGTAGATCCTTCGGCGCCTCTTAGATAATCAAGGAACATCTGCTCGTGGTTACCTCGAATGAAATGACAGTCATGGTTTACGGAAAGTGATATCAGAAAATCGATGACTCCCCTGGGGTTCGGTCCACGGTCCACATAATCACCAATGAAAACAAGAGTGTCGTCAGCTTTGAGATCGATCGCCTTTATAAGTCTTTTGAGCGGTGAAAGGCAACCGTGTATGTCACCGATTGCATAGGTCAACCGAGAAATCTCCTCATAAAGAGTTGCCAGAGAAAGGATATTACAATTCCTGCAAGCGGGCTAATTATCCATTCTTTCTTGGAGTCCCTTGAAAAGACTGCCCGGAAAGCAAGCCCGGCAGCAACCGAGATAATGACCCAAGTCCAGTGATTTGCAAGAATGAAGATAAATATAGACATTCTCTCAGCGATTCCGATTGAGTCGGTAGCCTCTTCCGGCAGTATGGCCCCTCGAAGAAAGTACGTGACACCCACGGTTACCAGAAGCATTCCCATGAGATACCAGGAAAACTCAACAGTGACAAATGATTCTATGAGGAAGCTTCTTCCAAGTAAGGTGAAAAAAAGCAGCAGGAAAAACGCAATGACTTCGATCAAGAGGTTTGGCAACCTCTTGCGGCCCATGTCAACAGTGACTGTCAGGCCGATAGAAAGTATCAGTAAAAGTATTCCAAGAGGGCTTGATAGAAAGACGTCGAAAGTGAAGGCAAGAAAGATCAGAACGACCCAAATGAAATGCATCCAGAACTTCTTATCATCCATCTTTGCAAGCTTTCGATTATTTACAAATGCATGATCAACTACATAGTAAGCCACCAGAAGATGTAATGGCATATCTCAACCTCCGATCTTTTTTTTGCTGTTCCATGGTAGCACAGGAACTAGAAAGGTTGCAACAACAAGTGCGACAAGAACCCCAAATCCGAGGCTTACACCGAATGTGCTCAGGAGTTTTCCCCTTGCAAAAATGAATGAGAAGAAGGTTAGCATTGTCGTTGCCGAAGACATGGTTATTGATTTGAAGGTTCTGGCCAGCTCTGTGTTCTTCTTCTCCCTAGAACTATGTATAACGTAAACAAGTGAGTCTACACCAATTCCAATTATCAGCGGGGCAGAGATTACAGTTACAAAAGTCGTCTCAATTCCCATCAATTCCATTAAACCAAACATCGACATCAAAATTCCGACCATTAGAACTAATGTTTTGAGTCCGTCTATGATGGACTTTCTTTCGATAGAAACGACGACAAAGATTGCTAAGAAGGCAACCAGACATATTGGAAGGGAGATGATTCTCACAAGGTCCATCAGGTAATGGAAAACTTTGGGATACCCTCCGAAAGAAGCTCTGAGTTCAGGGCTGAGACTGTCGTAAATAATCTTTATGACGTTGTTTCTATAGATTATCGATAATGGTTCTGAGTTCATAACGAAATACGTCTCACCATTGGCAGCCTTGTAGAGAAGCTGATCTCTCAGGCTTTCCGGTATGACCTCGGTAGCAAGGTCAATTAGATCATTCGAGCCTTCAATGGATTCCGCTCTGTCAAGGAGTTCTACAACGAAGTCATAGTAATTTGCTTTCTTGAAAACGGCCTCAATTAACGGAGAGTCTCTCAGCGCATTGATTTCCCTGGTAACTTGCTGCATCTGATTAATGTAATCTCCCTCTCCTCCTTCGATGACAGAAAGTATTGAGAAGGAGCTCTTGAAATTCGGGTTCTGATCGATTTCCTCATGCGCCCTTCTTAGAGAATCTATATCTGGAAGTATAAATGGCACTGTGTTTATAATACTTCCCCCGAAGGTTCTTTCAATTAGGCTGGGAACTGCGATCTGTTCTGAGTCGGTTGACATCAATCCGGGTGGAGTATAGGAAAAGCTTCTAATATTGTTCAAACCAAGATAGCTGAGCATCAGGATAAGCATGAAGACAACTCCTCCGAAAACGACGCCGAATTTCAAGATTACCTTCGAGATTCTCAGGAAAAATCTGTCGAGCAGGTGAATGTTTGCCTTCTTTCCAGGATTTATTACGGTCATGATCGAAATTGCGGGCAGATAGACTGTCATTACGATAAAGAAGACAACAATACCGATTGCAGAGAGAATCCCCAGTTCTCGAATGGCCGGGGAGCTGATTACTGCAAGGATCATGAAGACAAGAGCTGTCGTTATCATACTTGCCGAAAGAGGTTTTATAAGAGCTTTATAGGAGCTGTACAAAAGAGTTACCGGGTTCTTCTCTCTGTTTGCCCCATCCGAAAGTCTGGTTATCATATGTATTCCATAGTCGATTCCCAGTCCAAGCGTTATGGCGGTGACGAAGGTAGTGATGATGTTTAGAGAGCCGAAGATTACGTAAGCAAGGCCGAGAGTGATGAACATCGAAATAGCCAGTGAAGAGAAAACGCATAGGGTAACCTTCCAGCTTGAATAGGCAATGAAGAAGAGAAGAGAGATTCCTACAAGCGACAGCACTGTTGTCAGCATGAAATCATCATTTACTTGCCTGTGCGAGTCGTAAGTTCCGAAGTGATCTCCTGCCATTCCATAAGTTACTCCGTAAACTCTGCAGACACCGTCAAGCCACTCTCTTAGTGCTGGAATCACTCTTTTCACGTATGATACATCGGAAGAAGGCCCATCGAGCCTGATACCCATAACCAAAACCATCGGGTCGTTAACAGGAATTGATTCTGGAAGTCTTATGAAGCTGATGAAGTCTTCGCCTTCCGGTTCGTTTGCAACTAGTCCTTTGAGGTCCTCAAAACCGAGCAACATCTGTCCAAGGCTTCGAATAGCAGAGAAATCGTAGTTGACGAGTCTTTGGACGGTCCTTGAAAGATCCTGATCTCGATTTCTGATTGAGGAGAGTTGTCCTGGATCGACCATTAGGAGGCCCAGAGGCCCGAGATCAGACATTAGATCGAACCTCACAAAGGATTCGATACTCCTGAATTCGTTTGATCCTTCGTAAATCCCTCTCGCAGCCGAAATAAGATTCTCTATTCCCTTTTCAGTTTTGTCTTGTGTTTGCAGAACGATGTAAGTGACATCGCCAGAAGTGTCTCCGTTTATGAAGCGATTGTACTGCTTCACGACAGGATCGTCCTGTGGAAGAATCTTAAGCAGATCTGAATCAATATTCAGTTTCAATGAAAGGTATGCACCAAATGCACCAAGAATTACGAAAAACACTACTACTGCTGCACGGTGTCTTACCACGAACTCACTCAATCTCTGCAACAAATAATCACTCTCAGTCATTTCTTCTAAATTGAACAAGCAACTCTAGTATATCAACTTTTGCATGGCCAGAGATCGATATTAAGCGACCAAAGCTGAGTGTTCAGTCCCTGATAAGAAAATATCTGACCGGAAGAAATGGTATCGAGTATCTCTCGACCGTCTGTAAGAAGGATTCGCTAATAGTCGCGCCTTCTCTGAGAACCACAATGGGCCCACTGCCGGAGAAAACATCTGAAACGAACCTTCCAGGACTGAGAGAGTGCATATAATGGACTTTGGCGAATTCGAACCCTTCTTCCTGCAATGAATTGAAGTCTGATTCCATAACGATTGTGTAGCCGGGGATATAACTTAGTCGGAAAGCTCCGTAGTCGATGAACTCCAGCCTGGTTACAGCTGAACCGAAAAAGTCGATTGTCTCTCTTTCTCTTGAACCTTGTTTTCCGCTTTCAATGACAAAAAGTGTCTGCAATCTCGAGAAGGTTTCAAAGTATGGACTGACAAACGTTCTCACCTCGTTTTCAGTAGACATTATCCAGGGTCCTACGTTTTCCTTCTCTAGCTGTTTAAGTACAGAGCTGAACTCCTCAACTGCTTCGAGATGATTCTTGAAACCTTCAAGCACCGGCAGAAACTTGTTTCTAAGAAAGAAGTCGGGAGCGGCACTCCGTCTCCCGATATTCTGAAGAGCTTCCAGATTAACATACAATATCACCAAAAGCCCGAAAATCAAGGCAATTAGCGAAATTACGATTGGCAAACTTGCGATTCTCAATTTACGGTCTTCACTCCTGGACTTTCGAGGATTATCTCGATTGCTTTTAAGAGTTGAAGATCATGTTCGATGTCTATAGTGGCTTTGGATAGTGTTAGTTCGCTTCCGTTCTCTTCAAGGACATCATCACCCGGTTCAACGATGATATCTGGTTCTATACCCTGAAGATGAATATCATTACCATCTGGAGTGAAATAATGAGCAGTTGGCAGCCATATTTCGCCTCCATTGGAAAGATTGAAAACAGTCTGAACTGCAGCCTTCCCAAAGGTCTTTGTTCCGATAACCGTTGCCAGTCCGTGATCTTTCAACGCTCCAGTAAGTATCTCTGAGGCCGATGCGCTTCCTTCATTAACAAGCACAACGATTGGTTTGTCTTTGAAGTAGGCATTGTATCTGGATCCCCATGAGTTGTATATTTCTTCCTGACCGTCTCTGTACCTAATCGTTATTACTCTCTGGCCTTTGGGCAGAATGAGAGATGAGATGTTCAGAACACTTTGCAGAAGTCCGCCTGGGTTGTTTCGCAGATCGATTATGTAGGCCTCGCTGTTTCTGCTAAGGTTTAGCGCATCCTGGAATTCATCGTAGGTTGGCGCGTTGAAGCCCGTAATGTGTATATAAGAGATTTCGATATCTTCAATATCTATCAACTCACTCTTTACGCTCCTTATTTCAATGAATGCCCTGGTAATTTCAACGAAGAAAGGCTCAGTGAGAGTTTCTCTGTAGACCTCCAAAACCACTTGGGTATCGGGGTCTCCTCTGAGCATGTTGACGGCACCGTAATAGCCGACATCGGAAATTGGTACTCCATCTATTGTAAGAATCAAGTCGCCGGGTCTTAGGCCCACTCTTTCTGACGGGCTCCCGGCCATAGGTGCCACCACTTCAAGACAATCAAATTGAATGTTGTACTGAACAGTAGAACCAATACCACCATACTTGGAGCTTGTGTCAAGCTCATTCTCCCTGGTTTGAACGGGATCAAAATACCATGCAAATGGATCATCGAGTCCACGCATCGTACCTGTCAGAGTCTCATCTAGAATCACGTCATAATCTACCTTTTCAATGTCGTAGTAGTTTCGATCTATATATGTAAGTATCTGAAACACAGGACTGAACTTCTCGAACATCTCATCGTCCGTCATAGTTGTAAATGCCCCCAGGAAGAAGACCGCAATAAGAACCGCGATCGACGCCGTTATCCTAAAGGCTTTCTTCTTAGTCATGCAACTTCCTCCCTTCTACTTTTATACCGAACACCAGGTATGTAGTATGGCCGACCATTCTGTCTTCCGGCCTAAACCTTTCGGGATTGGTCTTATAGCTTCTTGCCATTATCTCCCATACCTGAACATCGATAACTCCTAGATTCCTAAGAATCCCGATCGTTTCTTGAACCTGGTTGGCTGTAGGGCAGATAACGCAAATCCGTCCGCTTCCCTTAAGAATCATTATCGAAGTTTCAAGAGAAGCAGAAGGTTCGGGAACATCAAGAAAGAAGGCATCGGCTATCTTACTGTCTTTGCATTCTACAATATCTCCCGCTACGAAGTTCACCCTTTCTGCAAATCCAAGGTGCCCGACATTTTTCTTGGCCTTCTCTAAGAAGTCTGATCTCTTCTCGTAGGTGACGACTCTGCCAGACTCACCTACTTGACGAGAGAAGACTGAAGTCATTACGCCAGTACCCGTTCCGGCTTCGTAGACAACGTCACCCGGTTTTATGTCCAGGTTTAAGAGAATGAACGCAATATCCTTCGGGTAAACGATCTGAGTTGATCTTCTCAACGAAAAGATTCCGTCGATGATAGACGGTTTTATCAAATACGCATCTCTCAGACCAAGACTGATCCTTTCTCCGAATTCCTTGCCCACAATTGAATCAATCATTAGGTTTCCACAGTGAGTCTTGAGAACTGTCCCTTTCTCGACTTCAGAGAAGTACTTTGTTTCTTCATCTTCAAGCAGGATCAGTACTTTGTCACCGTATTCAATCATCTAGACTCCTCTGAGTTTTATTATGTTCTCAATCAGGCTATCGAGTTCTTCGATCTGGCCAGATTCACTGGCTTCGACAACGCACTTTCTTGCGTAGCCTTTGACAATCATCTCCGATACTCTTGAAAGAGCCGAGTTCACTGCAGAGACCTGAGTAAGAATGTCTCCGCAAACCCTGTCGTTTTCAACCATTTTCTGCAAGCCTCTGATCTGGCCTTCGATCCTCTTCAACCTATTCAAGACCGCTTTCCTGGTCTCTTCATCAACTCCGTGCATGCCTTCACCTCTTAGGAACCGAATACACTGCCGCCTATGAACTCCTTTATAATGGAGGTTCTCGGAATATCCTCCAGATTCGTCATGGGGAGCACGTAATCTATGAACCTCAGAAGCCTCTTAGCTTCAAGATACTCTGGTACCGAATCGTCTATCTGAACTAGCAAAGGTTCTGCGAATGCTTTCAATGCTGCCAAATCGTATACAATTGCAGAATTGAACATCACATCCGCCTCTTCCTGGAAGGGAAAGATATACTTGTCTTCTCCCCTCCTAACGCTTGACCACATTCTTATTGTATCAAGCGCCGAGTGCCCTCTGAATCGATTGTCACGCACGATTCTACGCAATAATCTGACATCAGTAGTAGGTATTCTGTTCAGGTTATCGAGATTCATCTGCGTCAGAGCGCTGACGTATATTTTGAACTTTCTCTCGTGAGGTACGGAACTGCTGAGCAGCTCATTTAGGCCGTGAATTCCCTCGATTATGACAGGCTGACCCTCAGAGATCCTGATAGGTTTGTCATGAAATCCGCTCTTTCCAAGAATGAAGTCAAACTTTGGAAGCAAGACTTCTTTTCCGTCAAGCAGCTGCGAAATCTGTTCGTTAAATAGCTCTATGTTGAGAGCATAAATCGATTCGAAATCATAGTTTCCGTTTTCATCTCTCGGAGTCTTCTCTCTATCGACGAAGTAGTCGTCAATAGATATCTGTATAGGTTTCATCCCCAGTACTTTTAGATGCAGCATCAGCCTCTGAGAAAAGGTAGTCTTGCCCGAGCTTGAAGGGCCGGCTATAAGGATAAGACTAGGCTCTTTGTGTGCGGCTATGAGATCTGCAATCGCAGCGATCTTCTTTTCATGGAGAGATTCCGCAATATTGATTATCTCTCTTATCTCCTTTGGACCTTTGCTTATTATTTCGTTCAGCTCGCCCACGGTCTTAACACCAAGAATCTTCCCCCATTTCTCGTGCTCCAGAAAGACTGTTGAGATCTTTGGCTGATCAACAAATACTGGTAGTCTGTCTGGCTCTTCGGTATTGGGAAGGTTCAGAATGAAGTATTCTCCATACGGAATTAGCGCGAAGTTCTTAACCGCACCTGTCGAAAAGGGCATATATCCATAGAAGTAATTTAGGTATCCCTTACATCTGTAAATGTTCACGGTTGACTTCTTTCGGTATTTGAACAGAAGAGCCTTGTCTCTCTGCCCATCTTCGTTGAACATCCTAATGGCCTCAAATTTGCCCAACGTTCCCTTTTCGAAGACATGGTTCTCTTCAACAAGCTGTCTCATCTTGTCTTCAATTGTCTTCAGATTATCCGAAGTAGGCTCTACACACTCAATATCACAGACAAGGCCAGAGCCTCTTGAGTGATGGACATTTAGTTGCACAGCTCCAAAGAGCTCTCTGATTGCTATGAAGAGAATGAACAGAGTTCCCCTTGTGTAGATTCTTAACCCGTCTAGAGAAGACAGATCTACGAACTCTACTTCCTGTTCCCCGTTTACCTTTCTGCAAAGCTCTATCAAAGCATTGCCTGATTTCGCGGCCATAATGGGAGCTCTGTGGAAGCTGACACACATTTTGGAAAGTTCATAGAAAGTAGTCGCTTTGGTTACTGTAACTTTCCTACCCAGTTCTTTTACAAAAATCTCGTGGTTAGCCATAGAATCACTCCAAATCGTTGACACCACAAATAGTCGATGTTAGAATCTATTTGCTGTGGGGCGTAGCCAAGTTGGTAAGGCATCAGATTTTGGCTCTGACATCCGTAGGTTCGAATCCTGCCGCCCCAGCCAGAAAAGGGTGGCTATCGCCACCCTTTCTTATGACTAGTTGTTTGTCTCGTTCGGTCCTTCGCTATCAAGACTTACGTCCAGATCGACATCTCCTATTTGTGAAGGTGCCTCGATTTCAAATGGAACACTCAATTCGCCTGGAGTAACTTCGGTGTCAAAGTCTATGTCGCTAGAGGTTTCGAACTCCGTTGAGTCAGCTGTCTCGGTTGCATCGATCGTTTGGCTAGCGTTCAGTTCTGAGATATAGAATTCGATAGTCTCAATTAGACTCCTGATAGTCTCGTCTTCCGGATTAAATTCCAGAAGCTTCTCCAGGTAATGCTTTTCAGCCATAAGGTAGATCTCCATTAGAGGTTCGTTTTGCTCCAGATTTGCCATCTTCTCATAGATGTCAACAAGCAGATAAAGCGCACTAATCTTCAGATCCGTCGCGGCTTCTGTAGAGTTAATTACCTTTCGATTCAGATCTCCTTCTATGCTCTGAATAGGAGAGTCAATCAAGAGAGATCTAGCCTGCGCTCCAAAGTACTGACTATAGTATTGAAGATAGCTGTCCAGCAAGGCGGGGTTCTCCAGCAGAGGCCTCACGTTCATGTTGTAGGAGTTCTCGTTGTACATGTATGCGACTTCTGGATTATTGCCGTCTATCTGGTACATATAGTTTACGACTTTTGTTGAGTTGGGCATTACAGAATAGAGGTATCTAATAGAGCTCTCGAAACGGGAGTTCGTTTCGTCATAAACTTTCCGCTTATCTGCCAGCATCTCCTGAACTTCTTCCAAACTCTCAACACTGAATTCTGTCATGTATTCTCGGGCCCTTTTAGCTTCAGAAAGAACACTTCTCAATTCAGTGTTTGTTGCCGGAATTGTTTCAAGCTGACCGTTAATATCCTCAATCGACATCGATGTTGCGGTTGCTGGAAGAGCCAACAAGAGATCCTCTAGATCTTCCAAATCGAACACCTGATATCTGAGGTTGGTTACCTCGTCCTCAACTAACTGCGTATAGAAGACAACCGGAAGGTACGATTCGCCTATGAGGACATTTCCGGATTCGTCAAAATAGTCGCTTTCGAGTTCTTCCAGAAATCTCTTGGCCTCCTGTCTGTCTCTTCTTGCTTCATCATACTTGGAATACATCTGAAGATCGGGATCGTTTATCACATGCGATAGATTATTCTCCACTCTGTATTCTGCGATCCATTTGTCGAATTCAGCGTTCTCAAACTGATTCATTTCAGTCTGATAAGAGGGGGTGTTAACGAATTCCTCGAAGCTGTCGAATGTAGACTTGTTGTTTACAAGTATAAGGTGGTATCCGAATTGTGACTCGACAGGGCCGACCAAAACACCGGGAGTTGCGTCAAAAGAAGCGTCTTCGAATTCAGGAACCATCTCTCCTCTTCTGAACTCCCCAAGGGCACCGCCACTGGCTGCAGTACCTGTGTCTATCGAATACCTAGTAGCGGCTTCGGCAAATGAGACCTCACCATTCTCAATCATCGCCTTTATTTCGACTGCGCTCGCTTCATCAGAAACAAGGATATGGTCTGCATCTACCCTCTCATAATCGAACTTCAAACCTTCTAGATTCTCCTCAACAAAAGTCTGGAAGCGACTATTCATGTCTGGAATCGCCTTGTTTGTGACATTCACAGTTAGCAACTGCGTTGCCACATAGTCTTTGATGAGCGCTGAGAAGGCATCGACAGAACCGTACTGGTAGATTATTGCGGATCTGGTTTCTTCATCTGCAACATACTGATCAACTATCCTCTTTGTCTCAGACTCGACCTGTGCAGTCGTCGGAAGGACTTCATTCTCTGTTGCATAGAGAAGCAGTGTCTTCTGATCGATCAATGACATGAATATGTCGTATCTAATTCCCATTTCGCTGGGATAGTTTTCCATCTCAAAATACGGATCTAGGGTATACCCCTGGCTTCTCAGGTTCGTTAGTGTGTCGCGTACCGATGTTTCGTACTCTGAATAGGTAATCCAGTAATTTGGATCAGAAAGAGGTGTGCCGTCCTTTGTGAGCCCTCCAACGGTTTCGCTGAAATTGACCGTAGCTCCTGTGTTCTGTTGATTTCCCTGAGAGCCGCTTCCAATATACTGGGCAACGGACCACCAAATAATTCCAACTCCAAAGAGTACAGCTACTGCCCAAACGACAGGCCGTTGAATAGATTTCATGAAATTAGGATTTCCTCTGGATTTCTTCTTTGGCATTTACTTTTCAACTCCCTCCAAGCACCAAATACTCTACAACCAAGAGGGGGAGGTTCATGCCTCCCCCGGCTTCACGAATTATACCATAGTAAGTTTGCTCTTGTAATCGGCGCAACGTCAAGAAAAATGATGGATTTAACTAACCGACCTGCTTAGCGTAGACCCTGAAGTCAATGTGCGGAAATATGGAGTCAATCCATTCCAGGGTTTTCAGTCTGCTTTCATCTATCGAATTACTCTCGATTTCTCCATAGAGCCTCAGCAGCCTGTCAATATGAGTCTTGGTTCTGTTAACAGCGTATTCCACTGTCGTGTTAGTTGTTATGATGAATGCCCAGTCGCTTGACTGAGCAAGAAGAAGCTCTCTAGCCATCTGATTTAGCGCCCTGATTCTAAGTGCGTCGTCTGTTCTTTCAAACTTCCTTGCGAGTTCAATCATTCTCCTGGAGCCTTCATCCAGATGCCGATATATCCAGTCGTTTCTACCATTCAGCCAAACTTCGTTGTATCCGTTGGCTCCCCAGGTAGAGGTATTGGGAGTGACTACCTGTGCCTGATCCATTGAGTTGATAACTTCTGGAGGAGTTGAAGGAACAACAATGTCATCTCCGCTAAGTTCTCTGAAAAGCTCCTCAATGAACAGAGGACCTTCATACCACCAGTGACCGAACAACTCTGCATCGAAAGGAGCAACGATTACAGGTTCTTCTCCGTCAAACTGACTGGATAACCTCCTAACCTGTTCTCTCTTTCTGTTTGCGAAATCCTTTGCGTGTTCTACAGTAGCTCTTCGGGCATCGTCCAAGTCATAATAGCTCTTTTCGTTGAGGGGTACATCTTTGCCAGTTATCTTATAATACTTTATTCCAGTGTTGCACCGCTCTCCACTCGGATCTATGTAGGGCCTAATATAGTCCTCTTCCCTGTCGAAGCCCACGTCTCTATAAAACTCTCTATACCTTGAATCACCGGGATAACCAACTTCGGCACTCCATACCTGTTGACTTGATTCGGGATCTCTTGCGAGCACAAAAACATTCTCTGGTGTAACTACCGGTCTGTATACTCCGTATCTCGGTGCCGGATCTCCGTACCAAAGGCTGTGAGAGTCAACAAAGAAGAAAGAAAGTCCGTGTTCGCGCAAATACGAATCGAAGCCTGGGACATAACCACACTCGGCCAGCCAGATTCCTCTAGGGTCCTTCCCAACATGTCTCCTATAGGAGTCAACTCCGATGCTTATTTGAGCATTTATCGCCTCAGGGAAATTGGTCATCAGAGGTAGAAAACCATGAGTAGCGTTACATGTTACAATCTCCAATTCTCCGCTATCCTGGAACCCTGAGAATTCTCCAACCAGATTGCAGTTGCATTCTTCATAGACTTTCCTAATGTCTTCCAGTTCATGAAGATAATGCGTAGCCAGTCTGTTGGCGGCCGGGTGTTCTGCAGAGGTTCTCGAAATCTCTATTTCTGCAAGCTCAATCGATGATCCAAGATAATTGAGATACTTCTTCTGCAGGTCGTTATTGGCAAGCATTTCCATCAGAGGCGGAGTTATGCTCATCGTCACTTTAAAATTCACTCCGTCACTCCTCAGCCTTCTGAAAGCCTGTAAGAGCGGTATATATGTCTCTGTAATGGCCTCGAATAGCCATCTCTCTTCCATGAAACTCGGGAAGTCAGGGTGGTTGATAAACGGCAAATGCGCATGGAGCATTAATACGAATCTCCCTCTGCTCATAAAATCATCTCCCGCTTCTGCTCTTCGAGATAGTCTTGATGAACTCTTCAGAAGAAGGATTGCCTGTTGGTCCCGAAGATTTCGTGATTCTCGCACGTCTAGAACTCTCGTGAGAGACTTTCAACTCTTTCCTAGAGCCTTTTCTCAGATCTACCCAGATTTCATTATCGGTAAACTTCGGCGAGTTCCTCGGTGTCCGCGTAATTCCAGATTTAAGAACGCTCTTGAAATGACCGTCACTGTAGTAACCGATCTCGGCAATGTAGTCTGCATCGGGAAAATCAACCTGGAAATACCAGTTGCCTGCATCGATAGAGATGTCAGACTCCTTAAATCTGTGAGCATTCTTTCCATCGTAGATGATGTTAGTAATATCACTGACTCTTACAAGAAGCCTGAATTGAGAGGTCGAAAGATCTCGAGCAGTTCGTTCAGAAAGATCCCACTCCACATACACCCAGTAAGGATTCACTGGATGGATAGTAACAAAATCATGAAAGTAGGATGATGGGATCTCTGCATTTACTGGCTTGGAAGGGCGAAGGATCTCTGAGGGAGTCTTTGTCGCTGCATCGCTCGAAACATGTTTGCTCTCCTGAGCATGCTTCTTCAGAGCACGAGAGATATCCTTTTTTCCCATAGTTCTCTTAAGGTTAATCCCCATCATTTTCGCGAAACGTCGGAGATCCTGAATCGTCGGGTCGGAACTTAGAAAAGATTGAATTTCTTCGTTAATCATGTTGAAAACCTCCTGGGCATGAGTTTCTCCTCGAGTAGATGATAACATACTCCAGGAAGATAATTCAAGTGATTACAGTTGACTAAAGGTGATTATTATCAATTTTCTTTCGCAGACAACTTAAATTGGCAGTTTTACGTAATATCTCTTAGCTTATCGACTACGTAGTCAACCATATAGTCGCTATCTACCTGAAACTGCGACCCGTCACTCATTACCCTGACGGTCACTATATCTCTTTCGATTTCTTCCTTTCCGATAATCAGAGAGATCTTCGCTCCGATTCTTGCAGCATGTTTCATTTTGTTTCGCATGTTTCTTTCCATCACGTCAACGTAAGTTGAGACCCCAGCTTTCCGGAGCCTTCTGGCATAATCGAATCCTTTAACACTCTCTTCTCTTCCAAAGGTAAGAACTGCAACTTCTGAGCCTCTTGGGATACCGGCTTTCGAGTTTTCCGATTTGAGAAGCATTATAATTCTCTCAAGACCTATCGCAAAACCAACTGCGGGGCAGCTCTTTCCTCCAATGTACTCAATAAGACCGTCGTATCTACCCCCACCGACTAACTGATCCTGGCTACCTAAAGAAGAGGACCTCACTTCGAAGGCAGTTCTACTGTAATAATCTAGTCCGCGGACCATGAATTGATCAACCTCATACTGAATACCTGCTTTATCGAGGTACCACTGAAGCTCTTCAAAGTGACTTCTACAGTCAACGTCGAGGTAATCTAGAATACTGGGGGCTCCTGCAACCCGTTCTCTATCAACCTTACAGTCAAGAAGTCTTAGGACATTCGTTTCGTACCTACGCTGACAGTCAGAACACATTTCGGGAAGCTTGTCACTGTAGTATTTTTTGAGAGCCGTCTTATAATCCTCTCTGCACTTAGGACAGCCGATAGAGTTTATGAATAACTTCGCTTTGTTCAATCTCAATTCTTTGAGGAAGCTGTAAGCCATCTCAATTATCTCGAAGTCTGCCAAGGGACTTTCTGAGCCAAGTATTTCCGCGCCGAACTGATGAAACTGCCTTAGTCTACCGGCTTGTGGCTTTTCGTAGCGAAACATCGGCCCGTTGTAGAAGAGCTTAATAGGCGACCCGAGATTCACAAAAGAGTTTTCGATGAATGCTCTGGCCACGCTTGCCGTTCCTTCGGGTCTCAAAGTGATCGACCTGCCGCCTTTGTCTTCAAATGTGTACATCTCCTTCTGGACAACGTCGGTAGATTCACCCACGCCCCTCTGAAAGAGTTCAGTCGCTTCAAAGATTGGCGTTCTGATTTCAGTGAAGGCGTACTTATGAGATATATTCCTTATGGCCTCTTCAACATAATGCCAGTATCCAATGTCTTCATAAGATATGTCCTGAGTTCCCTTTATTCTTGTAATCATGACTTTAAGCATTCCTCCGTCTTCTGAATATGATCTTTCCATCTCTAAGTAGTTTAGTTATAGCATATATTACGACAACGAATTCAAGCCTTCCGAGAAACATTCCTATTGTCTCGGTCCATAGGAGTCCGGCCGGTGCTCCGGGGGACGTTATACCTACCGAAAGGCCAACAGTGCTCAATGCCGAAGCAAACTCAAAGGCAGAAAGAGCCATCGAGTTTCCATATGACATCAATATTCCTGTTCCGACTGCATAAGTGAAGAAGTACAATGAAAAGACCAACAGAATCTCTTTGACCAGTGAATCGTCGATATACCTTTTCGTTTCACCTTTCCATATCTCCTGTTTTAGAAGCGCATCCTTTGGAAGGAAATAGCGTCTGATTTCGAGCCAGAGAATCATGATCAGAGCAAACAAACGGTATTGCTTGAGGCCTCCCGAGGTTGAATCAAGGTCTCCACCGAAAATCATCAACAAAACTATCAAATAGATACCGAACTGATTCCATGGGACAAAGTCCACGGTAGAGAAACCGGTACCTGTTAGAGCCGAAACAGTTTGAAACAGGCCGTGCCGAAATCTTTCTGCGCCCGATGAGTAAACCACCGTAAGAGTACCGGTCATAAGAAGAGGTGTGAAAACAGCAAGAATTACGAACATCAGTTTCGGTTCACCGTTTTTCCAGAAGGCTCTGAAATTCTTCTTCCACAATGCGTAATGTATTCCGAATCCGGTGGCACCCAGTATCATCAACACAATAGTGACTATTTCTATGAAGATGCTGTTGAATTCCCCTATTGATCCGGTTCTAGTCGAAAATCCGCCAGTTGCCAGAGCCGTCAAAGAATGATTTACAGCATCGAAGACATTCATTCCAGCTAGCACGTACATCGCGATTCCTGCCAGTGCATATGAACCGTAAATCACTGCTATAGTTCGCGTGGAGCTCTTTATATTCGGAACGAGATTATCCATTCGTCCTTCGGCCTTATAAAGACCGAGCCCCGAAGGTCCGAGAATCGCGGACATCATTATGATTGCAATGCCAGCTCCACCGAAGTACTGCATCAAGCTTCTCCAAAGCAGAAACGTTCCGGGGATTTTTTCAACGTCCACAAGGGTTAGACCAGTCGTTGTCCAACCACTTGTCGACTCAAAAACTGCCTGTGTGAAGTCTAGATAGCCCCCGATAACAAAAGGAAGGGCAGACAGTAGAATTGCGATTATCCAGGAGAAGAGGACTACTATCGCGCCCTCTTGAACTGTGATTGCGGAGCCAGGTTTAACTCGCATTGTCATTTTTAGAACAAGTCCCATGACAAAACTCAGAAACGCAGTTACGATGAACGAAAGACTCTCGGCAAATGTGGAGGGATTCCAAATGCAATATGACAAGGGAATCAGCAATAGTATCGGGAAGAAGATGAAGAGATTCCCCAAGTATCCAAAAACAAGCCTATATCTTTGCTTCAGAATGTTTTGAAACATCTACACCTCTCCCAGGAGGGTTTCAAAGACTGAAGATTGAACGGTTGGACTGCTCAGAACTAGAAGAACATCGCCCCTTTCAATGATTGTACTACCTCTTGGAATGACCACTTCGTCATCCCTGACAATCGCACCTATGACGCTTTCGTCCGGAAGAGGGATATCCTTGATAGCTTCTCCGATTATTGGGGACTTGTCCGTCATCTCTATCCTTAGAATCGAGACTTTCTCCGAAGAAGGAAGGAGGTTCGTAATATTCTCTCTGAAGAGGCTATCTTCAAGAGCAACGCCCAGTATTTCCGTTGGGCTTACAACACTTTTAATTCCCATCTTTTCGAAGACTGCTTTGTTGTCTGGATCATTCACCATAGCTACCGGGCGCTCGATACCATAGACTCTGGAGGCCGTTAGGCACGCAACGAGATTGTCCTGATCATTAGGAGTCAAAGCAACAAAGAGGTCCGATCGATCAAGCTCTAGTTCCTCAAGAATGTATCTTTTGCTGCCATCGCCTCTTACGACCACCGCACGAAGTTTCTTGGCCATTTCGTCACAAAACCGATCGTTCTTATTAACCATCATCACGTTATGACCCTTACTCAGAAATCTCCTTGCCAGGTGATAAGCGATCTTCTCGCCCCCGATAAGCACGATCTTCATTTGTCGTCACCGCCGATGAAGTACAACGCGTTCTTGATGCTTTCAACCGCTGACAGTGTTGGACAAATAACTTCTATCCCAAAATCGGAGAACATCTGGATGTTATTCGGATCATAAGCTCTTGCCACGACTCTTGGAACTTCGAAGTACTCTTTGGCAGACATTGAGATCATCAAGTTAGTATTATCATCCGTAGTGAGAACGAGGGCAACGTCGGCCTTGTCAAGTTTGGCTTCCTTCAATACATCGAGTTCTGTTGCGTCGCCCATTATGTTGAAACCTGTGAATTCGTACGAGAGCGCATTGAAAGAAGATTCGTTTCTATCGACGACAACCACACTGCAACCCATTGAAGAGAGCCAGTTAGCCATTCTCGATCCAAGTCTCCCGCAACCGAAGATAACGATGTAATACTCATCCTTCTTGATTGCACCCTTCATGAAAGGCATCTCTTACTCCTCCAGCTTCTTCAGTTCTTCAGAAGCTTCTTTGAAAGCCTCATCAAGAGAAAGTGAGGCTTTAAGATGTTTTGCAGCAAGTTTTGGATTATCTTTGGCCACCAGCAGTGCATAAAGAAAGTGAGGGAATGGTGACCCAGGGAAGTCGGAGAATAGGGCACTCATCAGTGATTCGGCCTTGGCGGTTTGGCCATCTTCGATCAATCTTCTGATTTCCCTCGCGCGCTTATAGATACTGTCTTCTTCTCTCAAGGCAAGTTCAAAGGCATCTCTGATTTCCTGAGGTGTGAACGGTTTGGTAAGAAAATCCACTATTCCCGCTTTAAATGCTTTTCTCATTGATTCGGGAGATATGTCTGACGAGACTACTATTACGGGAATTGAATATGCTCTATTCTTAAGTTCCTGGAGGAATTGAATTCCATCCATAGAAGGCAAGCTAAGATCTGTGAATAGGAGGTCTGGCTTTCGTTTCTCAATCTCTTCCAGGGCTTCCTCGGCAGTCACGAAAGTATGGACTTCATTGTCTTCGTTCTCCATGGTCTTCTTGACAATTCGCCTGACATTCAGCTCGTCATCGACCACGTAAACGAGTGCCATGCAATCACCTCCACAACACAAATCATATTACCACATTAAGCTCAAATAGTGTTTGAGAGTTTCCACAAATGGAATTCTTAGAAACTGTTTGTCTCGATTTGTTTCTTTGCGAAGTCAAAAAGAAAGGATATGGCAAAGCCGGATACAATGAGAGGGAGGTTCAATACCTCAATAGTCAATAGGCAACTTGAGATCAGTAATCCCTCGAGCCAGACACTAAACACCACAAGAACCTGGTATATTGAGAGCACATAGGAGAAGAAGCTTCCAACCAACAGATGCGAATACCGTTTTCTTACATTGCTTTTCTTCTCAGCGATTCCGAAAAAGTAGATAGCGGAGTTTATTCCAATGATGATGGCAAGAAACCGATCGCGATCAGTCAGAAGCAATCCGAAAAATGAGTTTATCGCGAGAGCTGCAAAGAGTACTCCACCGAACATAAGCCAGAATGTTATCGACCTGCCTCTCATAGGAATCCCCCAACTACTCTTACGATTAGTGCAACAGTATAGGCAACTGTAAGACTGTAGAAGACGGAGAAGAATACATACTTGTAGCTTCCGGTTTCATTCTTTATCACAGCAAGTGTTGGCATGCACGGAACATACAGAAGTACAAAAACTAGAAAACTCAAAGCTATTTCAGGGGTAATCAACGTTCTTATAGCACCAAGAGAGCTTCCTGAGACGCTAAGATTTCCAAAGAACGTTGTGAGCGATGAAACGATGACTTCTTTCGCGGCTATTCCGAAAACCAAACTGGTTATCATTTCCCACGTGTAACCCAGGGGTATGAAGAGCGGTTCAAGTGATTTCCCAATCATGGCTGCGAAACTCCCTGTCCCTTCTGTGGGAAAGTAACTGAGAAACCATATTACAACAGAGGCGCCAAGTATTATCGTACCAGCCTTTTCGAGAAAGTGACGCCCCTTGTTCCAGGTATAGAGAATTAATGAACTTAGCCTCGGTTTTCTATAACGTGGAAGCTCCATTATCAACGTGGAGGGCTCGCCCTTGAAGAAGAGCTTGTTGATCAGCAGTGCGGAAAGGACCGTTATAACAATACTTAAAACGTACAAAAAGAAAATCACTACACCGGCTCTTGCGCCGAAGAAGGTGCCTGCAATCAAAACATAGACTGGAAGCTTCGCGCTACAAGAGATAAAAGGTGAGACAAGAATGGTTACTATTCGCTCTTTTGGTTCAGAGATCGATCTTGTCGACATAATAGATGAAACATTGCATCCAAATCCAAGGAGCATAGACATGAAGGAGCGCCCGCTGAGTTTCATTGAATACATTAGTCTATCAATGACAAAGGCAGCTCTAGGCAAGTAGCCGGTTTCTTCAAGAATTCCAAGCGCTAGGAAAAGTATGAAAATGTTAGGCACGAAAACCAAAACGGCTCCAACGCCTCCTATTATTCCCTCAACAACGAGAGAACGAAGCCAATCTACGCCGATGAAGCCGCCAAATGCGCGGCCAAGGCCTCCGAGCAGTTCTTCAATCATGATAGATAAGGGTCCTGAGATAGTGAAGGTCAGCTGGAAGACGATGTACATAACCGCAAGGAATATCAAAATCCCAAGAAATCTATGGGTCATAACGTGATCTATTGCTTCGGAAAAATTCCACCCTATCTTTTCTTTACCCTTAACTGATGTGGAAAGGATCCTTTTTATATATTTATAGCGAGTTTCAGCGATTTCCACAGAGAAGTCGTAGTCCAGAGTTATTCCCGTTATTTTTTGAACTTCATAGTCCTTTTCCAGAAGCTTTATCGAAAGCCAACGTTCGTCAAACCCGGCCAGAGAAGGGTTTCCCCTTATTCTCTCTGATAGATCCCTAAGGTGAGCTTCCACTTCATCGGAGAAAAGATAGTGGACATGGCTGCTGCTCTTGGTGCTCTTCACAAGAGTATTCTTCAGCTCTTCGATACCTTCGCCTGTGACCGCCGAGGTAACGACAACCGGAATGCCAAGCTGCTTCGAAAGCTCGTTCTTGTCGATCTCAAAGCCTGCTTTCCTCGCTTCGTCGACTGCGTTTACTACAAGAACTACATCTCCGCGAAGCTCAAGAACTTGAAGAAGAAGATAGAGACTTCTTTCTAGGTTGACGGCATCACCTATGACTATTGCGACACCAGGCTTCTCATTCACAAGGAAATCCCTAGCTATTTTTTCATCAAGACTGGTGGCACCCAGAGTGTAAGTGCCTGGCAGATCAACAACATCTATGGTGTGATTGTGATGCCTCATCACTCCGGCTCTCTTTTCAACAGTAACACCGGGCCAGTTCGCAACAACCTGTCTCGAGCCGGTTAGACTGTTAAATATGCTTGTCTTTCCAACGTTTGGGTTTCCTAGAAGCGCTACGGTAATTTCCTTTGAATCGATTCTATCTGGCTGATTTTTCACGGATAAGTTTATCTCTCCCTGACTATGATTCGCATCGCCTGACCTCTCGAAAGCGTTGAATAATTGCCTTTAACGCTGATTTCAATCCGCCTTCCAAGATTACCGATTACTGTAAGTCCTTTGCCTTCTTCGATCCCCAGCAATCGCAGCCTTTCTCTAAATCCCATCCCACCGTTTATGAGACTAACCAAGTAATCTCCTTTGGAAGCGTATGAAAGAGAAATTGAAGATGTCTCTACAAGTATCCACATAGATATTTCATCTCTAAGAGTAATATCTGTGCCCTTTATTCTGTAGACTTTTGGATCACCAAAAGGAGCGACTTTGATCAGCTGTATCTCCTCGCCGCTAACAAAACCGAGACCACATAACCGCTCCCTCGTTATCGGGGGAAGCTCTAATTTTCTGATTTTGCCCTTTTCACCTTCGCACATTCTTGACAGTGGAACAACCATTGACATCACCATTATTGAGAATTTGTCTCAATAAGATTGTATCATTAAACGGCTGCCGCTGCATGTGAACGATCTGAAAAGAATCTAGGTGGATCGTTTCCAATGACCTAAGTGGATTTTACAGGAGTGAATCAACTACGTATAATTGTGGCAGAAGGAGGGAGATTGTTGAAGATCTTTCAGGTAGATTCATTTACGGGAGTGCCTTTTGGCGGAAATCCTGCAGGGGTCTGTATACTTGAAAAGGAAATTGAAGAGAGGCAGTATCTTAACATTGCGGCTGAGATGAATCTTTCCGAGACTGCTTTTGTGAATCCTTTGACGAAGAGTAATACTTTTGGGTTGAGGTGGTTCACTCCTAAGACTGAAGTGAAGATGTGCGGGCACGCCACTCTTGCTACTGCCTGGGTACAATTCACCGAGCTGGGAATAGAAGGAGAAATCTTCTATGAGACTCTAAGCGGCAGACTGAAGGTTCGGTATGTCGATGGAAAGATAGAGATGAATTTCCCTTCAGATAATCCAGTTAGGGTACCAATCGATGATGCTTTGGAGAGTATCATCGGAGTGAAAGGGAAAGGCTACTATTCACCCGCAACGGAAAAACTTCTCTACTTCATACCATCAATCTCTGAGCTCGAAGCGATTTTGCCGGACTTCAATCTTCTTGAGAAGATGGACTTTGGTATTGAAGTCAAGGGTTTGATCGTTACATCTCCCGGCGACCAAAGATATGATTTCTACTCTAGATATTTCGCTCCATGGGTAGGCATAAACGAAGATCCGGTAACCGGATCTGCTCACACAGTTCTAGGTCCTTTCTGGTCCAATCAACTTGGAAAGAGAGTTCTCAAGGCCCGTCAACTCTCTTCTAGAATGGGAGAAATCGAGCTCAGATTATTGGAGGAAAACAGAATTTTAATCCTGGGAGAAGCAGTCACGTTAATAAGGGGTACTATTTCGATCTAGTCCTGTCAGCGTCCAGCCGAATTCTGAGATCATCTTCATCTACTGGCTTACTTGGATTCACCGTTGCAAAAACCTTTTTAGATGGATCTTCACTTGCCAGTAAAGAAGAGAAGATAGATAAAAGCATGAACATTGGTCCAAGAGAGAAGCCGGCAACCGCTATGTGACCAGAGGCTCCGCTGTTCGCCATTCCAACTGCAAAAGAGAACCATGCGAAGACGGTTCCCGACAAGACGTCTGCCTTGAAATGGGTGAGGAGTACCGATGGGATAAGCAGAGCGAACAAAAGTAAGACAGAGGCAGCTTCTGAAGAAAAGAAGAAAGAAAGGCTACAGACAAGAATTACAAGACTTAATGAGAAAGTGAGACTTCCAAGAAAGCTTGATCTGATATGCTTCAACAAGTTGCCGTAGTTCATCTTGCTCAGCCTGAAGAGCTGTAAGGACAGGAAGACGATCGGAATTGATAGAATCAGCAATGCGCTACCCACATTTACTGCAGCGAAGAGAATCCAACCGGCAAGCATGGCATAGAGAGAGACAAGCCAGAAGCCGTCAAAAGCAGTTTCTTCGAACTTTCTTACGAAAAGAAAGTGTGCAATGATTAGAATTGGCCACAGAAGGCTCCTCGAAATCGCAGGGAGCAGATATCCATTGCTGTTCGAGGAAATGATTTCCGTCAGGATAACCGCAAGGATGTATGAGAAGACCCATATCGAGAGGAAGATCATTATTGTGCTTCTAGATGCTTTCAAGCCACTACCTCCAGTCCAGATAGAAGAATCAGATCAATGTATGGACTCTATCTTCTCAAGTACCAATTGCTCTATTCTCACTAGTTTAGTTAACGCCGAGTCTTTATCTTTCGCTCTAGCATAGATGTAAACCTTCAGTTTGGGCTCTGTTCCCGACGGTCTTATCGCGTACCATGAACCATCATCGAAGATGAACTTAATGACATCAGAGATTGGAATCTTCGTTGCGCTCGCTTTTCCGGTATGAAGATCAGTATTAACGCCGCTCAGAAAGTCTATGTAATTCACCACTCTCGAAGTGCCTATCTCAACGGGGTACTCCATCCTATACTCCTTCATAATTCTGTCGACCCTCTTTTGTCCCGATACGCCTTCAAGAATTATTGATATCTGCTTCTCCGAGAAGACACCGTATTTGACATATAGCTCATCGAGTACGTTCAACAATGACTTTCCTCTCTTTAGGAAATAAGCTGCCATCTCACAAAGAAGCATGGATGAAGAAACGGCATCCTTATCTCTTACAAAGTTTCCCGTGACATAACCTATGCTTTCTTCGTATCCGAATATGAATCTCCCCTTTCCACCTTCTTCAATTTCAATGGCTTTTCCGCAGATATTCTTGAATCCAGTTAACGCTTCGAAAGTTCTTACCCCGTACTCTTCCGCAATCGTTTTCGCCATGTCTCCCGTTACTATAGACTTAACGATGAAGCCATCTTCAGGTAGAACTCCCTTCTCTTTCATAGATAGAAGAAGATAGGAAACGAGGAGTGCCCCCGTCTGATTCCCGTTAAGTGGTTCATAGTCCTCATTCTTTTTGATCATTACTGCGAGACGATCAGCATCTGGATCAGTTGCAAGAAGCAAATCGGCCTTCTTTTCAAGCCCGAGCTTTCTAGCAAGTGCAAAGGCCCTAACATCTTCAGGATTTGGATAACCAACTGTAGAGAAGTCTGGATCTGGATTCTCCTGTTCAGGAACCACAAAAACATTCTTGAAGCCCCGTTCTCTCAATACACGACGTATCATGACGTTGCCGGTACCATTCAAAGGAGTGAAGACGATTCTTATTGATTTGTCCAGCTCCTCCTCTGAATCTCGAAGGGTAAGTGACAAGACCTTAGAGATGTAGAGATCATCGAGCTCCTTACCCACATCAACCAGCAGTCCATTCCTTCTTGCTTCTTCAAGAGGGATCGTCTTCGGGCCAACAAACAGCTCTGTTTTTCGCATCTGGGTGTAGACTTTGTCGGCCACTTCGGGCAGTACTTGAGCCCCATCTTCCCAGTATAGCTTGTACCCATTGTACTCTTTTGGATTGTGGCTGGCGGTAATCATTATTCCCGCTACTGTTGAGAGTGTAAGAACGGAGAAGGAAAGCAGCGGTGTTGGCCTTATATCATTGAAGAGGTAGACTTTTATTCCATTTGCTGTGAGTACCGACGCTGCAATTTCGGCGAAATCTCTTGACATATGTCTGGAATCGTAGGCGATTACAACACCTCTATCCCTTTGCTCAAGACTTCCGGTCAGAATCAGATTCGCCAATCCCTGCGTTGCTCTGGCAACGTTGTACTTGTTCATCCTGTTGTCGCCAGCGCCCAACTTGCCCCTTAAACCTGCTGTACCAAACTCGAGTTCTTTATAGAAGCGGTCCTTTATCTCGTCGTCACTGTTCGATATAGAGAGCAATTCATTTCGGGTAGGTCCATCGATTTCGGGGCTATTAAGCCACCTCTGATAGCGGCTCTTGTAATCCATATCAAGCCTCCTTTTCTCTTCTAACCAATTATATAGTACAACTAAAGGGTTGGCAAAGCTCATCTTCGGCATACAAGTTCAACAGCTGAAAGAAATCTCCCTCTATGAGTCGATTAGTAAGAGTGTTTTGATGCCATCATGGAAAAGCATGCGTTGTATAATCACTAAGGCGGCACTTAACAATTTGGGGGTGTGATTTTGCTCTACAGAAAGATCATGGTTGGAGAGAATCTTGAATCCATGCAGTGCGAGATGTATTTCGAAAGCCTGTTTGATGTCGACTTCGACTATCTGGTCGGTCTTGGAAAGGATATGCCGACGATTCTTTTCATAGACGCGAGCAAATACAGCAAAGATGTTCTCAACGACTGGATCTTCGCTTTCACGAATATTATCCTTATTAATAACAATCCAATCAGGGCATTCATCATTAGGGGTTATTCTGAAGAGCTGCAGGAGTTCAAAGGTTACTACCGCGTTGTCAGCAGCTACAAGAGTGCGAGGCAGATAGTTCAGGAGATAGTATCCAGTATCGACGGCAGCCTGGATAAGATAATCGGAAAAAGCAATAGAGTTCTTCAGATGAAGAAGATGATGGTCCTCACTATGTTTTATGACGGCTCAATAATGATTCTCGGAGAGACGGGATCTGGCAAGAATCTACTTGCAGAAGTAATAGCCAAGCTCTCTCCAAGAGGTTCCAGGCCCTTCTATTCGATAAACTGCGCGGCGATACCGGAGAACTTACTGGAAAGCGAGCTCTTTGGGTACAAGAAGGGGGCCTTCACCGGAGCAACTTCCGAAAAAGTTGGTCTTATCGAACAGGCGAACTACGGGACGTTATTTCTAGATGAGATCGGAGATATGCCACTGAATCTGCAGGCAAAGATCTTGGCGATAACCGAAAACAGGGAGTTCTTTAAGATTGGTGCGACAAAACCGATGAAGGTAGATGTTAGGTTCATAACGGCAACGAACAGATATGATGATTCTGCATTAAGAAATGACCTAAGATACAGACTGTCCGCAGTGAAGATAGATCTCCCACCGCTAAGAGAGAGAAAGACGGACATCCCGCTGATTTTTGACGACGTTCTAGAGAAGAAGGGATACCTTGTAAAATTCGATAATATCCCTAAAGAGCTTAAGGAGAGGTTTCTTACCTACGGCTACCCAGGCAACGTCAGGGAGTTGATCAACATGGTTGAAGAGTATCTCGCGGTCAACGATGTTGTTCAAGCTTCCGTAAACTCTTCGATGTCGAAAAATGTCAAACTTCTCGCCGAAGAGGCGATGGTGGCTAGAATAGTAAACGGAACAACCTACAAAGACTTTCTCCAGGAAGTCTATAAAAGCGCCTCTCAGGAACTACTCCAACAACGTTCAGAAGTCCTCGGAAACGATATTAACGAACTCTCAAAGGAATTTGGTTTGACTACAAGAAGGATCAGAGATCTCCTTGCTGAGCTCAACAGCTCCGCCAAAAATCCGACACGAAGTGATGGAGAAGAGTGAAGCCACGATCATCGGACTCTCCTTATCCGAAAATATTAATGTATAATCTCTGGAGTAGGAGGTGTTTTTTTGGCGATACGAAAGCTCAGTCTACCAACAGGGGTTGAAGTCGCCGAGCTTTTCGGGGAGTATGATCGAAAAGCTAAGTATATTCAGAAGAAGCTGGATGTAAGGATTTCGATCATCGGTGATGAGATTTGGATAAAAGGTGAAGATGGAACAGGAATAGATATTGCAGGAAAGATAGTGGATGAACTTGTTCAGATAAGCAGAGATGGCCACCTTGTTGAGTGGAGGGAGTTTGAATATATAGTAGATCAACACCTGCAGTATGACGAGGATGGGGGAAGCTTCAAGGGCGTCTACAACGAAGTAAAGGAAACAACGCTGCTTTCAAACAGGATAAGACCGAAAACCATCGGGCAGAAGAACTATATGGAGACGATGAAGGAGAAAGAACTCGTCTTTTCCATTGGCCCTGCTGGGACCGGGAAAACCTATCTTGCTGTAGCTATGGCAGTAGACTTTCTGAAGTCAGGTAAGGTACAAAGGATAATCCTCACTCGACCAGCCGTAGAAGCTGGAGAGAAATTGGGATATCTTCCGGGCACTCTTCTCGATAAGGTAGATCCTTATCTGAGACCTCTCTATGACGCACTCATGGAAATGATACCCGCTGAGAAACTCGCCTACTACAGAGAGAGTTCGATAATCGAAGTCGTCCCTCTTGCTTATATGAGAGGAAGGACTTTGAACAACTCATTCATCATCCTTGACGAGGCTCAAAACACAACCTACCAGCAGATGAAGATGTTCCTTACTAGAATTGGATTTGGTTCGAGAGTAGTTGTGACTGGGGATATTACTCAGATTGACCTTCCTAGAGATTCAGGGTCGGGTTTAGTGGTCATTCAGAAAGTGCTTGGAGATATCCAAACTATCGGCTTCTCATATTTGACGGATCAGGATGTTGTGAGAAACCCTCTTGTTAAGGACATTATAAAGGCATACGATGAGTATGAACGAGAAGAAAAAGACGAAGAATAGTGAAATATCAAAGGTTCAGTTTCCTCTTGAGAGACTTCTGAATGTCAAAGATCTCACAAATTTCGTGGCCTTTCCCATATTCCTAGCACTGCTCAATAGATTGCCGTTCCTTTCGCTTCCTTCAAAACCATTTCTCTACTTCGTGGGTTCGGCGATCTTATGGTACATATTCGCGGAGAGATCCGTCAAAAGTAACAGGTATTTCAACCTTCATAGAGCTTATCGAATAACCTTCTTTTCTGTTGTTTCTTTTGGTGTTTTTGTGAATTCTTTTGTACCCTCTCTTGCAGACGAAGCACTTCTACCGGAAATGACACCGATTTTTCTGAGTGTTTCAATTGTGACAGTTCTGATTGGTTACCAGGAGGGGATTGGCAGCGGTCTGTTCATGTCCTTCCTTGCATCTGCGAATCTCGACAACTCTCTGGAAACATTCATACTGTTGTCGGTGGTGGTTCTTGCAACAGCTCTTACCACAAGAGCTATAGAGAGAAGAATTGAGATCGCTAGAGCCGGTTTCGAAGTTAGCTTGATATTTACGGTGGTAAATGGGGTCAGAATGTCACTTCAAGGAGAGGCAATTCGTGCGGTCGATCTGTTAATAGCTTTTGCTAATCCCATACTGTCGTCTGTGATTGTAATTGGAATAATACCCTATCTCGAGTACGCAAGCAGGATTTACTCGGATACGGGTTTGCTGGAACTCGGAAATCTATCCCATCCTTTGCTGAAGAATCTGTCGATATACGCGCCAGGGACCTACTATCACAGCATCTCCGTTGCAAATCTCTCTGAAGCTGCCGCGGAGAGGATAGGAGCAAACGCCATACTGGCGAGAGTAGCAGCCTATTTTCATGACATCGGAAAGTCTAAACGTCCGCAATACTTCACTGAGAACCTGCAAGAGGGGGCAAATCCTCACGACAATATCACGCCATCAATGTCAAATCTCGTTATAAATGAACACGTGAAGCAAGGAATCGAACAGGCTAGAAAGTATAGGCTTCCGCTTCTTGTAGAGGACGTAATAAAAGAACATCATGGAACAAGAATAAAGAAATTCTTCTTTCACAAAGCCAAGACTATGGGTCAGGAGGAGAGAAGCGATGACTTCAGATATCCTGGTCCGAAGCCGCAGTTCAAGGAGTCTGGGATAATTATGCTGGCTGATTCCGTTGAAGCAGCGTTCAAGAGTATAAAGAAACCTACTCCCGCAAAGACTCAAGAGCTTGTTGAAGAGGTCGTCAACGGTATCTACAATGAAAGGCAGCTTGATCAAAGCGGATTAGATCTCGATGATCTTGAGAAGATCATTGAAGCTTTCACTAGAGTTCTAATGAGTATGAATCAGCCAAGAATTGAATACCCTAAAGAGGCTACCGAAAAGGTGGTGTCCTTCAATGGAGATTCTGATACAAAACAAGACACAGAGGAAGGTAGAAGAGAACATAGTAGTTGACATCGCGGAGAAAGTAATAAGAGCAGAGCTTGGTGATAAAAATCCGGGGGTACTGAACATTCTGCTCACGGGCGATTCAGAAATCAAAAGCATAAACAGGGAATTCAGAAACAAAGATGAATCAACCGATGTTCTTTCTTTCCAGTACGGCTTGGAAGAGGAAACTATTGGTGATATAGTAATCTCGCTTGACAGAATCTCTGAGCAAGCTGCTGAGTTCGACAATTCTTTTGAGGAAGAACTATACTACATTCTCATTCACGGCGTCCTACATGTTCTAGGGTACACTCATGAAGGATACGATAATGGAGGAGAAGAGATGTTTGATCTCCAAAAAGATTATTTCACGCGCTTTGTTAAGGAGGGATAGGCTTTGTCTGATTTTAGACCATTTAGAGCAGTAAGACCTGCAGAAGGAATGGCGCAAAAGGTGAACTGCCCACCATACGATGTTGTTTCATTTGAAGAAGCGAGAGAGATCGGGAGGAGTCCCGAGAGTTTCATGCATGTGATTAGGGCAGAAATCGACCTTCCAATGGAAACCGATCATTACGCCGACACGATCTATTTGAAGGCAAGGGATAACCTTGATAGAATGATCCGGGATGGAATTCTCGTGCAGGAAGATGAGCCGATGTACTACATCTATTGGCAGAAGATGAAAGACCACGTTCAGATCGGAGTGGTTGGAGGAGCCAGTGTAAATGAATATCAGAAAGACCTCATAAAGAAACATGAGCTAACGAGGCAGGACAAGGAAGAGGACAGAGTTAAACACATAAGAACCACCGGTGCAAATACGGGCATGGTTTTCCTGACGTTCCGAGCAAATGAAGGGCTTGAGAAGATTCTTCAGAGATACTCCAAGGAACTGCCATTATCAATGCGTGTTATCGATGAAAATGATGTTGAACATAGACTTTATGCAGTAAAGGAAAGAGAGAAGGTCGATGAACTGAGAGCTGCATTTTCAAGTGTCGAGTGCATGTATATTGCCGATGGTCATCACAGAGCAGCTTCGTCTTCCAGGGTAAGAGAGCTTTTCAAGAAGGAAAATCCAGCACATACAGGGAACGAAGAATACAACTTCTTCATGGCCGTTGCGTTTCCGCATTCTCATCTAAAGATAATGGACTACAATAGAGTCGTTCAGGATTTGAACGGCATGACCGAATCGCATTTCATCGAAAAGGTAAGCAAGGCTTTCGATGTTGAAGAAGCTCCCAATATTCCATACAGGCCTCTTAAGAGACACGAATTTGGAATGTGTCTGACAGGCAAGTGGTACAGATTGACGGCCCGAGAGGGCACTTTTGATGAAAGCGATCCTGTTTCAAGCCTCGATGTAGACATTCTTCAGAAGAATCTTCTCCATCCCATTCTTGGAATTGACAATCCAAGAAAGGATTCCAGAATCGACTTCGTAGGAGGAATAAGAGGACTGAAGGCTCTTGAGAACAGAATAGCCAATGGCTGGGCGGTCGCGTTCTCAATGTTCCCCACTTCGATGGAGGAGCTTTTGGCTGTCGCCGATCAGGGAAGGATAATGCCTCCGAAATCAACCTGGTTCGAACCAAAACTGCGCAGTGGACTTGTGGTTCATTTACTTAGATGAAAACAGGGGCTCTAATAATAGCAGGCGGTCTAGGACTGAGAATGCATTCCTCTCTTCCAAAACAGTTTATGCCTCTTTCAGGAAAAGAGATATTCGTCAGATCCGTGGAAGTATTTCACGGATCTGCTTATGTTGATTTCATTGTGCTGGTCGTTCACAAAGACTGGATAGGTCAGGCGAGGAAGATTCTCGAGAAAAGAGGAATCGACTCGGTAAGTATGGTATCTGGAGGAGAGACAAGGCAAGAGTCCGTTCACAACGGGCTTTTGTTCTGCGAAAGAATCAAACCAGAGATAGTCATGATCCACGATGCAGCAAGACCTTTCTTTTCGAAAGAGCAGATTCCGGAGATCCTTAGACTTATTACACCTGGAACGGGAGTCGTAGTAACTGAGAAAGCAACAGATACAGTCTATCTGGTGGAAGATGAAGTGGTGGTTGACGTTCCTAATAGAAGTAATCTCAGACGGGCAGAGACCCCACAGACCTTCCCGTTCTGCGAAATCCTGCAGGCACACAGAAAAGCAGCCGCAGAAGGGATTCATTGCTCAACTGATGATGCGCAACTTTTCTTAGGATTTGGCGGCAGAGTGGTTACTGTCGACTCGATCGCTCCAAACCCAAAGATAACTACTCCTCTCGACTTCAAGATGGCCGAGCTACTGATAAATAGTGAATATGACTTCAATAGAAGAGACTAATACTCACTCAAAGAGAATTCGGGCACGGAATCCGAGAGCTTGAAAAGCTCCTCTATGCTTCTTCCGAAAAAGATACTATCAAAGAAGAACTTCACCGCGCTGTCCAGGTAATTTACCGCATCTCTCTTGTTCATGAACCTTCCTGTCTCGCCGAAGAAGTAAGTTAGTGGAGAGAGATTTCTGACCATTGCAAAGTCGACATGTCTCATGCCGCTTATGCTTAAGTTGTAGTTCGATTTGGCAGAATCTTTCGAAACCACTGAAAGAAACTCGCCATTGACACCGGATTCCCATTCACTTGAAGTCATCAATAATACTGGATTTGAAAGCCCTGAAACCAATTCCTGAATGGTGAAACCTTCAAGGGTAGGATCGGCCAGGACCATCGGAACTTCTTCGTTTGAAAGCGCATACCGTAAGGCAACGCTCCCGCCTCCGGAGTGGCCGTAGAGACCGATGTCCTCCATATTCAATCTTTCATAGAAATCTGAATAAGGATCTTCATTCATCTCTTTTAGAAACTCAATTACATAGTCTATATCACGAGAAAGATACTCTGACAGAAACCTGAGCTTATTCTCTCTTGTGCCTTCAGGCAAGCCGTCAAGAAGGTCGTTTCCCAAAAAATAGTAGACGTTATTGTCCGAAAATGTCACTACTGCACAGGCGCCCGGGTGCTCTATTCCTGCGACAAGATATCCGCTGCTAGCCAGGGACTCGGCCAGGGAGGTATGTAATTCACTTATTGATGACCAACCGAGAAGCAATATGATAACGGGCCAGCCAGACGAGTTCATGGATGGCGGCGCGCCTATGAATGAATTAGTTCGTACTCGGTATAGATGCTCGAACAGGCCCTTCGGGTAACCGGTCATTATCTCGAACCCCTCAAAGATAATCGGATCATTGTTTATCCAACCCTTTCTTTCATAACCGGAAACCTCATCTCCTGGATACCAGATATCCAGACCTATCTTCGTAGAATCCGAGTAGCTTAGACCAGCAACTCCAATCGGTTCGGGATTTCTTACTTCGAAAGAACGAAATCCAACCTTATGAGGTCCGTCAGGTACAGGCATGTGATTCAACGGGAAGAGATAGTCTAGAAGAGCAAGAGTTCCCAAAAGAATTCCAAGAATAGCATAGACGGTTGCGTTACCCACTTTCGATCTCAAAGACTCACCTCCCCTGCAGAAGCTGCAAGAATTCCAGACAGTATCGCGATTCTTGATTATACCAAGATTGATTTATGGACGTAATCCATGTGAAACAGCAGTTGGAAGACACAAGGCTGCCTTCGGAAGGAGGCGAGGCCGACTTCGTCGGGAAGTGAGGCTGGGAAGTACATCCGGGGAAGTGATGCTGCTGCGCAGGAGGGAAATAAACGCCAGTCACCTTCGGTGGCCACTCTTTTCTTCGCAAAGGGCAGTCTGCTGCGCAGGCCAGTTCGGCTTGCGCCGGGAAAACAAAGACCATCGAGAAAGAGCGTTGTCGAGAGGTTCGCTGCGCTCACGAGAGCAGAGAGAGAGACAGTCACTGCTGAAATTAGACG
>NZ_DJGL01000080.1:80007-80291 GCF_002432735.1 Mesotoga sp. UBA5847
GACGCAAGGCTGGCTTCGCCAGGAAGTGATGCCCGTAGGAACGTCCGGGGAAGTGATGCGCCGAAAGATCATCGGCGGAAGCGATGCTGGCGCTTGCGCCCCAGGATGAGGCGAAAGAGCAGGAGTCGATCTCAGTTTTTGCTGGTCACAAGGAGCCGCTGAAGGCTGTACGCAGGGTAGAGCCGTGATCCGTTGACTGTCCAAGAGCAAGGATCCGTTCACCGATAAGACCAATCGAGAAAGAGCAATGTCGAGCCGTTCGCTGCGCTCACGAGAAGACGAGA
>NZ_DJGL01000080.1:80306-84658 GCF_002432735.1 Mesotoga sp. UBA5847
TCTGATGCTACTGAGAACGAGTAGCTGGCGACGCGTCTTACCTTTGAAGCATGCCCTTAAATCCACTCACTTTATCATCTTCACTTGATCTTGGTCACAATCTGGGCTGTGGGTCTTGATGAATGACGGGTCACCAATAACCAACAACGGACAACTATTCTTCTGCTTGCAACTGACAACGTGGAACTTGGAACTGCTTCTTTCCGGTGGGCAGTGGACCGTTGACGGACAACGTTGTTTTGAGCAGCGTTCAGCGTATCTTGGCACACCGGAACCTCGGACCCGCTACGCTACCGGCGCTTGCGTCATCAGTCTGTCTTTCATCTCGCTATTTTATGAAGAAGAATCAATGCGTAGACATCTTCCATTTGGAGACGATTTTCGGAATGATTGTGAGAGTGAGTATGGCGCCGGTGACCATTCCTATGGCGAGAAGCAACCCAAGTCCTGAGAACAACTTCAAAGGCGCGAATATCAGCGATGAAAAGCCTGCAGCCAGAGCTATTGTATTAGAAAGTATCGCCGGTGTGACCTCTTGTCTTGCCCTGTAGATATCTTTGGTCTCTATGAATCTGTTGATCAGGTGAATCGCGTAGTCTATTGTCATTCCGAGAAGGACCCCGGAAACGATAGCAGTAGAGATTTCCAGCTTTATGCCCAGTATCGCCATATAAGAGAAGTTGAAGAGTACAGACAAGGCGATCGGAAGAACAGACACTAGAGCCAGTTTGAATGACCTGAAAACGACTATGAGGAGCAAGGTGATGACTACTAGAGCCCATAAGATTGTGCTTACCTGACTGCGCAGTATTTCGTTGTTAACCCCGGAGATTATCAACAGCGGCGAAGCAACGTAAGGACTATACTGCTGATAATCCTCTAGAATTTCCTTCAAGTCATCTTCGAGACGCTGGGAGCTTACTGCGTCGGTATTTGGAGTCTTGACGAGTAAGCGCAGCGAATTGCCGACCATATATTGCTGCACGGGCAGATCGCCGTTGCGAGCAGCTATCTGGAGAATTGGAAGGGGGATTCCGAAAGCACTGGAAACATCCATTATGGATGAAACGCCCCTGACTTCTTCGAGCTTGTTAATGTCGGAAATGAGGTTCGAAATGATTTGTGCATCTGCGCCTGTGTAGAGACTGTTCTTGTCAAGAATGACGTAAAAAGGCATGTTCCAGCCGAACTCATCTCTTATGGTTTCGGCTGATTTCACGATTGAGGAACTCTTCTCGAAATAGTCGAACTGGTCGAAGTTCCGCTCGATTTTGGAAATCAGAAATGGCGAAACGACTGCGAAAGCAATTATACCTATAAGTGCAACCATTTCAATCTTCTTTGCCTTCTCTCCTGTCGGACCCTTGAACCTCAGTCTTCTATTCACCGCAGGGAGGTCGATGAAATAGAGAGCGGCAGGAAGAGCTATGAGAACGAGCGCCGAACTCATCATAATACCGATAGAGACCATTATTCCCAGTTGCCTGAAGGCCTCCAGACTGCTCACCAAGAATGTTAGAAAGCCGACTGCTGTCGTAAGCGCCGATAGGAAGACGGGAATAAGCTCCTCATGTACTGTTCGCTTCAACGCGAGATTTCTATCCAGAAACTTTCTGTTAGTGATGTATCGATCTATGAAATGGAGCCCATAAGACGAGGAGATTATAACTATGAAAAGACCCACCGTTGAGGTGAGAATGTTGATATCCAAGCCTATCATCACGCCAAAGCCGTAGGCCCAGACAGCCGCGATGATTGATAGAATCGAAGGGATGACTGCTGCCCGAATGCTTCCGAGCCTCAGGAAGTAGATGAAGCAGATTAGGCCGAAGAGAATTGGGGGATATACAACCAAAAGCGACAGTATTGAACCGTAGAGCTCTTCATCGATAATCGGCTCTCCGCTGGCGTAGAACTCCATGCCCTCCAGCGACTCGCCTGCAACTTTCAGGATCGTTTTGACATCTACGCTCTCGGTTACATTTATCGGAATGAGCGCGACCTCTCCATTCTCGTCTAGAAGGTTGTCGAGATAGAGCGGGTTCTGCAGAATCTCGCGAGCGTTATCCTTGGGGATCCCTTTCTCGAAATAAGGTTGGACGTTTGTCCCACCAATCAAACTAACCTTTGCCGCATCCTGATAGGAGTTGTAACCCACCACTCCCTCGATCGTAGAGAGCTTTTGCAGGAAATCATAAATCATTAGTGAATTGTCTTCCTTGAAGAGACCGTCTGTCTTAACTACAATGATAATCTGCTTTTCACTTCCGAAAAGATTCTCCATCATTCTCATGTTTTCTCTCGAAGGAGATTTCTCTGGTAGAAGAAATTCGCTTGAAACGTTTATTTCAACTCTTAGAATGAAGAGCCCCATTACTATCGTGATGATGGCAAACAGAGTTATTATAAGGATAGAAATCCTTCGGCTAATCATATGGATTGCCCCCTTTACAGAATTGTACTATGATTTCTTTGAAAGTTATGTTTATGTATAGTAAAATATCTAAACAATTAATTTCTTAGACTGTTATAATTACTTCATAGGAGGTGCACGATGAATTTGGAAGGCGAGGGAATAAGTCCTGAAAAGATACTTGAGTCTGTGTTCGATCTTGTCAGGAACTTCACAAAGTTCTTTTCTTTCACCATAGAGGCCGAAGAGATGAAGACAATCGAGCTCTATATCCTTTTGTTTGTTGCGCTCAAAGGGCCCCGGAGCATGTCCTCACTTGCGAAGGAGTACTCGATGACAAAGAGCAATATCACCGTTCTTGTGGACGATATGGAGAACAAGGGCTATCTTGCCCGTGTCCGTTCTGAAGAAGATAGACGGGTGATAATGATTACACTAACCGAGCGTGGCAAGGCTTTCTTTGAAAGCTTTTTGGCGAACTTTTCCAAGTTGATCTCCACGTTCATAAAGAAAGTTGGTTCCGAAGACCTTGCGATAATCACCGAAGGGTTCGAAAGAATAACCCGGATCGTTATAGACGAAAAACTCGTGGATTCCGATGAAGGGAGGCAAAGCTGAAAAGTCATGATACTTGTAACCGGTTCTACCGGGCACGTTGGTAACGTTCTCGTCAGAGAGCTTGTCATCAAAGGCGAAACCGTGAGGGCAGTTGCCCTTCCTGGAGAAGATACCTCGATGATCGAGCAGGAGAGAGTGGAGATACTCCACGGCGATATACGCGACAGGGAGTTTGTGGTCAGAGCCTGTGAAGGAATCGACACAGTCTATCATCTTGCAGCGCTCATATCCATAATGCCCAACATGAAGAAAAAGGTGAGAAGCGTCAACGTAGGCGGCACGGAAAACGTGATTCACGCGTGCAAGGTTCAGCGGGTGGGAAGGATGGTCTATACAAGCTCTATTCACGCCTTCACCGAGCTGGAACCGGGAAGCATGATAGATGAAAACGTGCCGTTCAATCCGGCCCGCACTAGCGGGGTCTACGGGAAATCCAAGGCCGAGGCCGTGCTGAGCGTACTAACTGCAGCCAGGGAAGGTCTGGACGCAGTCGTGCTCTGCCCTACGGGAATCATAGGACCTTTCGACTACAAGCTTTCCGAAATGGGAAACATGATAAGGCTCTTCGCAAGCGGTAAGTTGAGAGTCGGGATCGATGGCTCTTTCGACTTCGTCGATGTCCGCGATGTGGTGAGTTCGGAGATCGCAGCTTCGAAAGTGGCAAAGCCTGGCGAAGTCTACATTCTCGGCGGAGAGCGCGTAACGATACAGGAGCTTACGGACATGCTGCACCGTATAACCGGTAGAAAGAAAACCTACACCTTCTTGAAAAGTACTAGCGCTTACGTCCTTTCGGCCCTGAGCACACTGTATTACATGATCTCGAAGACCAAAGCCTGTTTCACTCCTTATACAGTACACACACTCACCAGAAACTACAAATATTCTCACAAAAAAGCTACGAAACTATTGGGCCACAATCCCAGAAAGGTCTCGGAATCGTTAAGGGACGCCGTCGAATGGCTATCCAGGTACGGCACGATAAAACTGCGGTGAAAGCTCAATTCGGCAGGTCAGATGTAGATCATCCCACCTGGCAAACTCGAGTCTTATCTACGAATGCACGAGAACCCATTCTTGAAAAGAAGAAAAAGCTTCTGAATATCTTTCTCTGATTCCTTTTCGTCTATCCTGTTGAGCTGAACCAAAACGCCCCTGAATGAGACGTTCATCCGACGCTGCGCGTCCAGGTTCTTGGTCAGAGGGGATGTAAGAGGCCAGAGGGAAGAGGTTGGAAGAGCGGGAAGACCTTGATCTTCTTACCTCTAACCTCATTCCTGTCGCCTCTATAGGGTTTAGACCCCTTCGACCCCCAATGGTT
>NZ_DJGL01000024.1:0-13901 GCF_002432735.1 Mesotoga sp. UBA5847
CCGCTGTGCGCTTAAGAACGAGGACCCGCTGAACGCTGTGACTCATAAACTGCACAGGTGTAACATTGAAAGTTTTGAAGTATTATATTTCTTAGGTAATGCTGCAAAGGGAGGTTATGAAATGAAAGAAGAGAATGTAAGGAAAGAGTCAAAGCTAAGTCAGGTTTTTCTTGGAATAGTGGTCATAGCTCTTGGCTTGATGATCATTTTTGTCCCTGCAATGATGTCAAACTTCTGGCTATTGTTCATCTGGCTTCCGGGGATCATAATGGAGTACAACGCGATCAAGAATAGAATCGACGGACTTCTGGTTCCCGGTGGCGTGTTGCTTGTTGTGGGGTTGGCCTTGACTCTGGGAGTTGTCTTCCCTGGATTCTACGACAGCGGCGGGTGGGGACTCTTCGTTCTTGCGCCGGCATTTGGGTTATTCCAACTTTACTTGGCAGGCGGAAAGGGCCGCTCTCCTCTGTTGATTCCTGTCGCGATACTTGCAGTTGTCGGAGTTATTGCCCTAATACCTTCTTCATTTTCGCAATGGGCAATGATCGTCGTGGGAGCAGTCTTGATCGTGTTTGGTCTACTTGTTCTCTTCAGAAGAAAGTGACTTGACGTCACGACCCATTTGGTAGAAATCGAAGTATTCGTCGCCTATTCGCATATATCTCTTAAGTGTTCCTTCGATTTCAAATCCCAGTTTAGAATAGAGGCATCTAGCTCTGTCATTGTCTGATCGCACCTTTAGGCCGATCCGAGTTATTCCGCTGCTCTGTGCATGCTCAAATGCGAGCTCTATGAGGGTCTTTCCAATGCCCATTCCCCAGTAAGGCTTGCTTACAGACAGTGCAATCTCTGCCCAGTGGTTGATGCGCTGTTTTGAGCCTCCTTGCATTGTGATCAGTCCAATAAGCTTGTCTTCACATTCGGCCACCGCCATAAAGCTGTTGGCCTGTTCGTTAAACGATGCGATTATCTGTCTTTCAGCCTCTTCACTTAAGGTCAACTCGTTTCTTCCGAAACTCAGATAATCAGACTCTCCGGCAATGAAATTGATGTAGGCGAGTATTCTCCTTGCATCTTCTTTATCTGCGGTTCTAAACAAACAAATGCGGTCATTTTTAAGAACTCGCTCTTTCAAGACTCTTCTAGAAGGGGAGCTTTTCATCCTCGTCATCTCCGTCTGTCGGCAGCTGCATTTCTTCAGAGGACTCTGTCTCAATTGAGGCCAAAAAGCTTGAGTACTGTCTGTCCAATTCTTCCTTTTCCCTTTTAAGGGTTATCAGTCTCAGGCGAGCTGCGGTAAGAAGCTGAATTGCTTTCTGATAAGCCTTGAGTGCAACCTCGACATCTATCTGAGAGTTGCTTCTGAAATACTCGTCGATAGATCTTATGTATCCAAGCAGCTTCTTGAAATCCATAGAGTTTATTTGCTCTTCTTTCAGCTTCAAGACTGATTCTAACGTCTTTTCATCCATGTCACACCTCCGATTTGACTTCATCTATGGTAGTCTTTGCCTCTCCATCTTTGAAAACGCAGTCCAGTGAGTCGCCTGCCGAAACCGCCTTCGCGCTGTTGATTATCAAGCGACCTCTTTTCAACACCACTCCACCGAAAAGCAATGATGCGGCGTAGCCCCCATGGAGTGTAAGCTCATCAAATAGTTTATCCAGATCATCTCCTGAATTCGCTATTAGGTCATCGAACAACCTGGTTACTCCCTTGTCAAGTGTTTCAACGAGTATTCCGGAATTCATGAGATGTTTCTCAAGACTGTTTCCGAACCCTCTGTGATCAAGACGACTCTCGGCAAACGCCAGGTTTCTTTGTATCGAGCTGTCGGCACTATTTACCAGAGCGTCCGTTAATGCGAAAATCTCATTCATGCCTCTCTCAATCGAGAGGACGTATCTAGCCGGATTGAACGATCCAAGATCGTTCATCGCAAGGAGGATTCTGTGAGTAATCGTTCCTGAAAGAACTCTGGATCCATCTTCAAAGAACTGGTCCGTGCGATTGATGGTTTCTCCTATCCTATCGGCTATGAACTGGAGTCTATCGGGTCCTGTCTCGTTCTCGGCCCTTTCGAAGAGCCACTCAATCTCATCTCCCATCAGATCGGAGAATTCACTCAGGGTATCGACGTAATCATTTACCTGTTCGCTTATTCCACGTGCAACTGCAGTAGGAGTATCAAAACGCTTCCAGGCAACGAAGTCAGGTATAGTAACGTCTCTTTCATGGCCAATAGCACTCAGTACTGGGCAATACTTCTTGTTGAATTCCGAAATTGCCATTCCAAGTTCAAGACTATCGAAATACATTAGATCGCTTGCAGAACCCCCTCCTCTTGTAAGAACTATCACGTCATACTTCACAGGACAAGATTCTATTTTCTTTAGAGCAGAAAGAACACCCGGAACTGTTCTATTGCCTTGCATATATGATTCGTAGAGATGCACTACGGGCTTGTACGGGTAGTTGACGGAGAGATTTGAGAAGAAATCCCCCAGTCCAGCTGCAGTAGAAGAAGAGATCACAGCAACTCTCTTTATGGGAGGCAGTTCGCCTAGATCATGCTCTTCAATTCTTAGAGCTTCCTTTGCCTTCAGGGCAAGGTAGATTTCCCTTCTTCGCGCAGTTATATCGGACTCTCCTATTGGAGCTATCGTATCTATCCATATCGAGAAACTTGCCCGGGGTTTGTAGAAGCTAAGCGTTCCTTCGAAGAGCCACTTCTTTCCCTTTATCTCAGACGAGCTCTTCAACGCCAGCTGTTTTCCCATTCTTGCGAAAGCCGCTTTTCCGGAGATCATGCTGAGGTCTATTCTCCTCTTTGTTCCCCGCTCTTCATAGTCTTGAGAGACACTGATGTAGACGTAGTTGCCTCTAACAGTTAAGTTAGTAACGTCGGCTGGAAACTTCACCGCGAGGTTGTTCAAGCCGGCACTGGTCAAAATCTTTCTTACGTGCTCAAGCATCGTGTCTAGATCTTTGAATTCTAGCGTCGCCTCTGCCATAAGCAGTTCCTCCAATGATCATTCTCTTCCATTATAAAAGAAGAGGACGCCGGAAGGCGTCCGCGAATTGGACATCAATCAACAGCTCTACCTTGCCGTGTATCCACCATCAACCATAAGCGATTCTCCATGAACGAAAGATGCTTCGTCACTTGACAAGAAGAGAACTGCGTTCGTCACTTCTCTTGGCTCTCCCAGTCTTCCTATTGGATGCAGTCCGACTAGCATGTCGTACATGTCAGTTCCCTCTTTCATTCCGGATGCTTCAAGTAGAGGAGTCTTTATGAAAGCAGGATTTACGGCGTTTATCCTGATATTCTTGCTTGAGTATTCTAGAGCTGCCGCTTTTGTCATACCGACAACTGCATGCTTAGCGGCGACATAGGCAGAGGCGTTGTTGAAACCAACCTTACCAAGGATCGAGGAATTGTTTACAATTGCTCCCCCGCCTTGCTTAAGCATCTGCTGGATTTCATACTTCATTCCGTAATAGACACCAAGCAAATTGATCGAAATCACTCGTTCCCAGTCCTCTTCGGGGTACTCTGATAGAGGAAGAGAAGGTCCGCCTATCCCTGCATTGTTGAATGCAACGTCAAGCCTTCCGAACTTCTCGACAACAGATTCGACGATTCTCTTCGTCTCCTGAGCGCTCGAAACGTCATGTTTCATGAACAGGGCCTTTCCCCCTACATAATTTATCTCTTGAGCGAGTTCTTTGCCCTTTTCTTCATCAACGTCCGTAATGACAACTTTCGCTCCTTCCTCGCTGAAGGCCCTGGCGCTATCTGCACCAATCCCGGAACTCCCGCCTGTAATAAGCACTACTTTCCCTTCGAATCTTTTCATATTCTCACTCCTTTCACTCCATATTACCGCCGATAGTTTTTCTCGGGTATATTAATTGTATCACAAAACTGCTTATGCATTAAGATGAACGAGAGTGTGGTCGGTTTTTGAAAAGATAATTCAAGAGAGTCTTCGAGGTCTGTAATCTAGCGCGAAGGAGGCGGCTGATCTCTTGTTTCTTCAATCAGTTCTATGAAAATTGGAATAGGAATATGGCGGGAAGAACGAACTCTTCGAGATTTGTTGCTCGGCGGAATCTACTGCCCTGCAATTGAGAGTGAGGGAATGCAAAACGTCTTTTCCTCAGCGATCAGCACTTCGAGTTTGCACAGTGAAAAGGGGCCAAACAAGGTTTATGTTTGGCTCCGTAGAGCAATTATTGGATCAACTAAGTGATGTGAGCATTGTGCTTGCAGTAGATCACTCTATTGCAAGCCATCCATCCTCAAGCTCAAATAACGCTACAAGATTCACTACGGCGGTATCGTTGGGCGCCAAGTTGAATTTGCGTACAACTTCTCTTGTGGTACCGTCAGGGAGTTTCTCGATAGCCGTTATCTTGTGCCATGGACCGGGTGTGTTCGCGACTTTTCTCTTTCCCTTCCCAACTTCGCCGAGGTCCACATCATCAACGATTACATCAATTGGATTAGTAGACTTGTATTCTACGCCGTTGATAACTATGTCTCTATTGTCAACGAAGACACGGTGTTCCTTGCCAATCACGTAGAGAAAGAACCCCAAGGCAACCAGCACTACAACAAGGGCAATCCTAATCACGTTTCTTTTCATAAAATCACCCTCCAGTCCTTTCTTCGATCGCGGCCTTTATGGCTGCCTTTGCCTGTCTACGTTCGGTCTCTTTCTCGACCTGCCTTCTCCAAGCGTAAAGAGCAAGCGAGATTGCAATTATTCCATACGAGACAAACACTCGGAAGAACTCTCCAATTTGAGCCTGGCCGAGAAGTTCTTTGCCGGCTCTTGGAGCGACAATGAAGGTGAGATGGAAGAGTGTGATTCCAATGAAAACATTCGGAATGGTTGCTTTGGCGACTGAAGCACCTCCAATCAGGAGGGCGGCAATGGCAAAGGTTCCAACTTGATCGTGTGAGTTGTAAGTGTTTATTGTGCCTATGTTTTGAAGGAATATTATCTGACCAAAACAAGCCAAAACTGTCGAGATGACTATTGATAGTGTCCTCGTCCGATCGACGTTTATACCCGCAGTTGCGGCCACCTGCATGTCTTGTCCTACAGCCCTCATGTCTTGCCCAAGCTTTGTTCTTGTGAACCAGAAGACAAAGATACATAGTGCAGCAATGATTGCGAAGAGTCCAAGCGGGATTATTACACCGCCGACTTGAATCGACCACATATTATCAAGAGCTTTTCTGATAGTTAGTAGGTCGATCGCGTTTCTAACTCCGTATCCGCGTGGTAGCAACAGCTTATTGCTTGTTATCGGTATCACACTTCCCATACCATAAAGAATGGTTAGTTGATAGATACCGTTTATGAAAAACCCGAGAATCATCGATGTAACCATCTCTCTACCTTTTGCTCGGTTGAGAATGCTTCCGGCAAGAAGACCAAGGAGGATCGCTATCGGCATTCCTACTAGCATGGCCAGGACAACGCCTGGAATTCCAACTACTCCCCAATCTAACATGAATATCAAGCCCATTTGACCAGCCATGGCGCCCAAAACAATGCCAAAGTTCAATCCCATACCGGCCATTACTGGTATAAGCAAAGATATGACCAGGAAGGAGTTTCTTCCAAGTCTTGTTATGATTTCATTTAGGAGGTAATCAGTCGAGAACCCCGACAACGGTACTGCGAATATCAGGAGAATTATGAAAAGTATTGGGACCGCATTGGATATTGCAAATCTTACCAATGGGTTCTTTGCTCGTGTTAGGCTCTGATCCTTCATTTTGTCACCTTCGTTCTTCTCGTCAAAGCATAAACGATCATACCGTTGGAGACGATTATTCTTATTACCTCTGACATGTCACTCTTAATCAAGTTGTTCATAACAGATGGAGTCATCGTCAGAATACCTTGAAAAAGAAATGCTCCTATAATGACATTGCCCATAGATGCTTTTGAGACAGATGCACCTCCCAGCAGCAAAGCGGCTACTGCAGGAAAAGCCATTAGTAGAGGTGCCATATAAAGCTGAATGAACCCGAAGCTCTGCTCATAGACTAGAATTCCTACAGCGGCGATTATTGTCGAGATTACGACTGATAGAATTCTCATCCTATCGACGTTTACACCTGCAGCCTTTGCGTAAATGGGATTCGATCCTGCTGCAGTCATAGCGGTTCCCAGCTTAGTCTTAAAAAAGGCCCAGACAATAAGCGCCATTAGACCAAAGAAAAGAACCGTTCCAGTCGGGAAGAAGAACTTCCCTATTTTAATACTAAGGAAATTATTTAGAACTCCGAGCCAATAACCTTCGACACTTATGGTGGTTCTCAGTCCAGAACCGCCGTACCCCCAGATCATGTTAGGACTCTTGTATGGCAAGAGAAGCCACATCATACTCATGAAGGCTACAGAAGAGAATCCGACATACGTTGCAACGACCATTTCATCGCCCTTTACTCTGTTAAGCAGAAGTCCGTAGAAGAACCCCAGGATTGCGGCGATGGGGATTGCGATTCCTATCGCCGTTAGAAATCCCGCAAGGCCAGTTACTCCAAGTTCGATACTTGTGACCGCTCCAATTAGTCCGGCAATGACGCCCAACTGCATACCAAAGTTCAGTCCACAACCTGACTGGACCATAGGAACAAGTGAAAGCACGAGTACTGAATTCATTGCGAACCTAACGATTGTATCGCTGATCGAAGTGCCAACACTTATGTTAACGAATGGAGCAATTACAAACATAGAAAGCAGGAAGAGAGCGATTATTACTCGAGGCCAGCCGGCCTTCTCTATCAACTTCCTTATACTCTCAAGCATTTGCCTTCACCTCTTCCTGTTCACCTAGCATTAACAGCCCGAAGTCGGCAGGGTCAGCAGTAGGCAGAAGGATTCCCGCGATCTTTCCTTCATCAACTATCGCTATTCTGTCACATATTGAGCGTAGCTCTTCAAGCTCGGAAGACGTCATGATTATGGTTGTTCCATGCTCCTTGTTCTGTCTTCTAAGAGTCTCGAGGACAACGCTCTTTGCACCGACATCGATTCCTCTAGTTGGCTCAGATACGAAAAGAAGGTCGGGTTCAAGAACAAACGCTTTCGCAAGACAGACTTTCTGCTGATTGCCTCCGGAGAGCTCTTTTGCATTTTGCCTTTCACTGACACACTTTATCTGAAGCGATTCCACATATTCTCTGGCAACCCTGGAAATCTCTTTGTCATCGCGCCATTTAATGAGGCCGCCAAGCAAATTCCTGATGAACCTTCCCTGAATCTGAATTGCTGTGAATACGATGTTCAGATCTATTGGCTCATCCAGAAGAAGACCGACTCCTCTTCTGTCTTCAGAAACGAACGCGATTCCTTTGCTTAGAACAGCTACAGGGTTATTGAGCGGAAGCCTTTCGCCTTTGTAATATACTTCTCCTTCCGAAGGGAAGAGACCCATGACTCCATTTGCTATTCCGAGTTTGCCTTGACCGGCAAGTCCTCCAATACCAAGGATCTCACCTTTATGAACCTTAAGGTTGACGCTGTTTACCTGTTCACCTGGCATGTCAACCCAAAGATCTTTGATTTCGAGAACGATTTCCGATTCAGTGCTTCCCTTTGAGTGCAATGAAGCAGAATCCTTAATTTCTCGGCCAACCATAAGAGAGGCAATTTCCCTCGGCGTAGTCTTTGAAGATTCCAGTTCTCGGACGACCTGGCCATCTCTAAGTACAATCAAGCGATCAGCTATTTCTAGAACCTCGCTCAGTCTGTGGGTTATGAAGATTATCGATAGTCCCAGATTGGCAAGCTTTCTCGCCGCCCTTAGCATAGTATCAGCTTCCGATTCTGTAAGAACTGCCGTAGGTTCGTCAAGGACAAGCAGTTTAGTTGACTTCCTGTCCATCTCTCTCGCTATCTCAGTAAACTGCCTGTGACCTACCGGCATTTCGCTCACAAGCATATCCGGATCAAGTTGAACCTCCAGCTTCTCTATAGCTGCTACTGCTCTCTTATGCATGTCGTCTCTATCAAGAGTTCGCAATCTCTCGCCGAAGACTTCTACGAAGATATTGTAATTAGTAGATTCTCTGTTCAGTAGTATGTTCTCTGTAGCAGTGAAACCCGGGATCAATATAAATTCCTGGTGCACCATTCCTATTCCGGCTTCAATGGCCTCAAACGGACTGGCGAAATTTACTTCCTTATCATCGAGGAATATCTTTCCCTGAAAACCACCCGTCTCGTGGATGACAGGCAAACCGAAAAGTATATTCATGAGAGTAGACTTCCCAGCTCCATTTTCGCCAACCAGTCCTATGATCTCTCCCTTCCCAACTTTCAAAGTAACATCTTTCAGAACCTGGTTTCCGAAGAACTCCTTACTTATGTTCTCCATCCTCAGCAAATATTGCTTTTCATCCATGACTTCACCCCAATACCGAAGGCTAGAAAGAGTCAAGAAAAGGGGGGGTCGCCCCCCCTCTTGACGTTATTCAGCTTAGAAGTTTAAGAATTTTGCAGGAACCTCAACTTCGGTGATTCCCATGTAGCCTTTGCCAAATATGTAGGTATCCTGATAGATGAGGAGATAGTTTTCCTGTTCGATTCCATCGGCATCGATGTAGTAGCTGCCATTCCAACCCGCACCTGGTGTATATTCTGCGAAAGTGGCCATTACTGCATCAAAATCATCGATTTCACACTTGCCGTCGATAACGTTCTTTGCATGTTCAGCAAGAGCTGCCGTCGTTGTGTAACCGAGCGAGTAGGCCCATGTTCCCATTCTTCCAGCTCCGCCCTTTGCCACAACAGCCTCTTCAACCTTGGCAAGAATTGCTGGCCAGTTGCCAGTTTCTTCTTCGGTGAAGGATATGCCGAGCGCTCCGGGGTAACCCATCAGAGGAGAAGGTAGATCGGCTTCAATGAAGAATCCACCAAGCTCTGCGACTCTCTTCAGAAGAGGTTCTGTATGAGCGTCATTCGTACAGAAGAACGCAGTGTTTACGCCGTATTCGTCAAGCCAGGCAGGGACTTTCTCCAGAATGAACTGCTGTGCGCCGGCGATTCCAACGTCTCCGACGGGATCGGGTGAACCCATGTCGATGAACTCAAGTCCGAGTTCCTCACAAGATGCTCTCATGATGTCTCTTCTCTTCGATAGAAGTTCGTAAGACATGTGCCTCGGGAAGGAGATGTGCATAAACTTCTCTGCGCCGAGCTGCTTGGCTGTGTAGATAATTAGATAGCCACGGGCAAGTGAGTCAGCATTGACTGAGAGGTGGGCCGCATCGGCTAGCATTGGAGGATCTTCGTGAGGAAGACCGGCAAGAAGAAGAATGTCCGGTCTTGTCTCCCTGATTCTTCTGAAGCTCTCAACTGTTCCAGGAATAGCCTGGTTAACAATTATTGCCTTCATAAGAGGATCGTCTGCAAGACCGGTTATCTGGGCGATAACAGTCTCCTGTTCAGACATGAAGTTGTCAGGGTAGGTAAGGTGAACGATCATCCCACCGGAAGCGGCATCTCCGTATTTCTTGATCAGTGCTTCGGCACCTCTAAGATCATCCTCGGACTGAGAAACGGTTCCCGTCACAACACCAATGTGATAATTCGCGGCAAACATGAAAGCCGCACTTACAAGAACTACCAGTAGAACTAACAGTGCTTTGCGCATTCAAAAAACCTCCTTTATAAGGAATTGAGGCTGCCCTATAGGCATCCAATAATCATAAATATCTCGTGACCGAAAAAGAAGCCGGATAGCCCGGATATCAAATAGGAAAGCATAACGTTTAACGAGACTAGTTTATCACAATTCTGGGTCATTTATGTAATCACTTCGTTCTCCGCTATTCCTAATTCAAGCTGTTAAGAGCCACCTGATTTGTTTTCCTTGTTTCATTCTTTGGTATGCGGGTTTATAATCCTCCTAATGACTGAAATCACCTCGAAAGTGCTTACTTTCTTTGCGTTGATAGGAATTGGCTTCATATTGAAGAGAACTAATCTGGTTGACGATCTGTTCACAAGAGGAGTTACTAGATTCGTTCTTTACGTAACTCTTCCTGCTCTGATAGTTGATTCGATGAGTTTTGAATACTCTAACGAGATGTTTTCTTACTCCGTAATATTGTTAATTGCCGCGGCGCTCATTATACGGTTCTATGGTTTCTTGCGGTCTTTTCGGCAAAGGCGCTCAAGATTACCGACGATTCAAGAAGTGTCTTTCTCTATGCTGTTCTCTTCGGAAACGTTGCCTATATGGGTTATCCTGTCGTCGAACTAATAATCGGGAAGGAAGGAGTGTTCTATAGCGCCGTCTTCAATATCTGGTTCAAGGTTCTGACCTGGACTGTCGGAGTGAGGATCATGTCACATGAGGCCTGTCTGTCAAGGAAGAAAGGCCTTCTCAATCCAGGAACGATAGCTGTTTTCGTAGGCCTTGTTCTTTTCTTCACTCCGCTCAGGCTTCCGTCATTCCTCGATGAAGCTCTTGGGCTTCTCGGGGAAAGCACTATCCCTCTGGCCATGGTAGTTGCGGGGATTATTTCGGCCAGTACGAGACTCTCCACGATATTTAAGAGCAGAATTATTCTCTTCTGCAGTCTTCTTAAGCTATGCATTGCGCCTTTGATCGTTTTTTGCCTCCTATCGTTTGTAGAACTGCCTTCTGTTGTCGAAAAGATTCTGATAATCATGAGCGCAATGCCGGCTGCAGCTAACACTTCGATCTTCCCAAGGATATTTGACTCCGACTATGAACTCTCATCCAAACTCATAGCCTCTTCTACGTTATTCTCACTGATTTCAATCCCGTTAATCATCTCTTTTCTCGATTGAAAAAGTCAGATATTAACTCGCTATCTTTCATTTTGGACGTTGATAATGCTATTATCCCTCTATGATAGCCGTCAAAGAGAGGTGTTTGCAGTGAAAAGGTCCGTTTTGATTTTGCTCCTGATTCCTGTCGTTCTGTTTTCCGGAAGTGTGGGACTGGTGCTTTCCGGAGGAGGTGCGAAAGGTGCTTATGAAATAGGCGCGTGGAAGGCTCTTATAGATCTCGGAATCGAAATAGGCGGCGTCTACGGGACCTCGGTAGGTTCCTTGAATGCAGCGGCCGTTGCCCAGGGAGACTTTGAGAAGGCACTTGAAGTTTGGAGAAACATTTCTGAAGATAGCGTTATGAGACCTACAGAGTCTCAAAGAAAGCTTATCGAAGCGTGCGGAGGTAGTGATGACTGGAGTGTCGGAGAACTTTATCAGGGTGCGGTAGATGTAATAAACCGCGGTATTGATGTAACTCCACTTAAGAATCTTCTTAGCTCCGTCATCTCTGAAGAGGCAGTCAGAGGCTCGTCGGTTGATTTTGGACTAGTTACATTTGATTTAACCGATGCCAGGCCAGAAATGCTTTTTATAGAAGATATTCCTCAAGGCCAACTAATCGACTACATAATGGCTAGTGCGAATTTTCCAGGATTCCAGACAGTTGTCATTGATGGCAAGGCCTTTATCGATGGTGGAATATATTCAAATCAACCTGTTGAAATGGCAATCGAGAGAGGCTTCAAGGAAGTCGTACTCGTTGATATAGGGAGAGTTGCGTTAAGGGACAGGATCGGCAAGATCAAGGCATTCTTCACCGGCACTAATCTGATTCATATCAGGCCTAGGGTTATGTACGGAAGCACGCTGGATTTCGATGCGGAGAAGACGAAGCTGCAGATAGAAGAGGGTTACTTAGACACGCTGGCTGCTTTTGGGCTGGTGAAAGGAGAGTACACCTACATATTTGAGAATAGGGATGTGTTCAGGGAAATGTTTGATTCTCTTCCTCCCCAGAAGAGAGCTGAAGCGATCAGGATCATTAATGATCGTCAAGAGTGGGACGACCATGACAGGTTCTATTCTGAGCTGCTGGTTTCGCTGGAAAACATAATCAAGGGAGACGATCCGATGATTGCTGTAGTTGACCGATTGGCATCTATGATGAAGATTCCTTCACTGAGTCTATATAGCACTGAGGAACTTCTTGAGGCCATTAAGCTCAGTTATTCCGCAAATGGGTTTGAAGGTGATTTGAATTCGCTAGTACCCTACGAAAGAATGCTTGAGTTTGTTCTCTTTCTGTACGACAATGCAGAAGTACCCTCGCCCCCACCGCAATTTGAACGATTCAAATCTTCCTTCATGATTTTGAATGGAGTAGAGGAGTAGAAGATGAGATGGATCATTTTAATGCTGGTTGTAATAGTCGCATTTTCAGGGTGCGTACCGATGGCACTCATGATGGGTCCGGAAATGCTGCCAATAGGGACGTTGAAACAGTCTGTCGGAATGGACCTCCTCGTTGGGTTCGAAGAATCGATTCTTGCTCCCTGGAGCTTTCAGTACCTTGCTCGCATGGGTCTCACAGAGTATCTTGAAGGCTCTCTTAGAGTTTCGATACCGAGCATCTTCATTTCTGCTCCTGCGGCAACACTGGAGGCCGGTGCTAAATTGGGAATTCCTGGCTTCAGGAATGCAGCCATTCTTGTTAGCGGAGGAGCATTCCTTGGCAAAAGGCCTAGCGGTATAAGCGGAGACGACTACTTCATACCTTTCCTAAGAGTTGCTCCAATGGCGGGCGTAAGCATCGGAAACTGGATGGTGGGAGCAAAGCTTCAGATATTCGTTGCTAGCGAAATGGGGATTATCCCCGGAGTCTTCTTGACCAACGGGAAGTTGTTTTTCGAACTTGACATTCCTTTTGTAGACAGCACTTACAATCCAGACGGTGGCCTGTTCGGAATAGCCGTCGCGTTCTAATCACCGCTCATTAGCTCGAACTCCTTGAGTCGAGCAATTCTTGCAACTACGATATCGGGAATTCTCTCGAGCCCGGCGTTGTAGAATTTTGCAATGTTGTTTTAATAAGCTCTGGCAAGCTCAAAACGGTTTTCTGTATCGGCCAATGCCTTTTGAAGTCGTGAGACCGCCCCGCTCTATTTCAGTTCGGGATAATTCTCGATGATAAGCAGAAGAGTATCTGCAGCAGTCTCATTTCGTAAAGCGGCTATTCTTGTCTGTACAGCCTGTTCGTGCTTCATGAGACCGATAAAAGAGGCAGAAAGCCTTGGTATCAGATCGTGCCTTCTCTTCAGCTGAACTTCAACCTGTGAGTAGCCCTGTCTAACTCTCTCACGTAGAGCCTTCAAGCTATTGTAGACGGTCCACATCCAGCTAATTAGCTATACACCCGCTTAAGAACGAGGACCCGGTGATCGCTGGAAGAGCGGTCCTCCGTCAGCCGTCAACGGTCCACCGTCCACCGAAGATCCGCTGTGCGCTTAAGAACGAGGAACCGCTGAACGCTGAAGAAAACAACATTGACCGTCAACGGTCCACCGTCCACCGAAGATCCCGCTGTGCGCTTAAGAGCGGAGAACCCGCTGATCGCTTTGAAGAGCAGTCCTAAATTGACCGATAAGATGGAGAGAAGATGAGAAAGATCATTTCGAGATGTTCGCTTCGCTCACGAGAAGATCGAGATCCTGACCAGAAGCATTGTCAGGATGACACGAAGTGAGAAAAGGCAGTCATCCCGATATGAAACTGATCGGGATCTGGCCTTAAAACGCTCCAAGGATCGCAATCCTGGTCTGAACCATGCAAGAATGATATGAAGGACTATAATACCGTGGAGCATGCCCTGAAAGCCTGCCCCAAAATGCTCGCGTTTGGGGTTTCCTGTTCAGGGCCTTTGCACGGGATCTGGGTTTCGTTTTTATCCAAGGATGCGTCAATGATCTTGGAAACGACGGAGGAGGTCTTTAGTTTTTTACTAGACCCTAAACCCCATACCTTAGACCCGATTTATTACGCACGCCCTTCGACCCCCAATGGTT
>NZ_DJGL01000052.1:0-68424 GCF_002432735.1 Mesotoga sp. UBA5847
ACGGAGCAAGCTAGTTACTGCAACAAACAGTTATTAAAAGAAAACCCAATTAATCTGAAGTTCTCAACTTTACTGTTTTGTTGAAGGTCTTCTCTGCAAAAAAGAAAAAAGGGGCAACGCCCCTCCGGATTTCCATCGGACAGTCTCAATTAGTTCTTACAATCCTGTTAGCCCAGAACTTTATGGTTTCGAACACCAGATCCACGATTAATACTATAGCCATTAAGAATAGTATTGCGACAAGCATGGGATGATCGACACTTGAAGGGTTCAGACTTAGGTAGGATGAGATATCTGATTTGTAATCGGGCGAGACTGCAAGAAAGAGAAAGACAAGGCCTAGAGTATTTGAGACGATTTTGCTGAACCTCGAGTAATTGAAAATGTTGATCAGATTTGATACTGAATCTATTATCAGCAATCCAAAAGCCAGGAAGAGACCGAATTTGAAGGAGTCAAGTGCAACAATCGCGATCTCTGTCAACTCACCGTTTCCAAGATAGAACGGTCCATATGTGAAGGCAAGGAAGGTAATCACGGCGCCAGCAGAGGTTCCTATAAGAGATCCGATCCTCTTGCCAATTGAAGGTGTCTTTTCTTCTCTGATGAAATATGTGAAATGGGGGAGCTTTGCAGTACCCTTTGCCTGCGTCACGAAGTAAAGAATCAAGCTCACAAGCCCGAAATCAAAGATAAAAGTTACCGGCAGCTGTGAGACAAGACTTATCAGATCTGTACCTCTGAAGTTAAAGATCGCTCCATTTTCACCAAAGACAAAGGCAATTAGATGCAGTCCGAGGTGAATCGCGAATAGGATTCCCGTGTACATGAAGAGATAGTTCTTAAGATGAGGGGCAATTATAGGACCGCCCTCGTAATACCTCGCCGCAACCTCTTCGGGTGAACCGTATTCCTTTATGGACATAGCGACCGTGGTGTCGTTGATTTCGCCGTGTTCCCGCTCTGCCCTTTCTAGAAGGTGGCTTTCGATTTCTCTTAGAATCTCATCTACCTTATCTGGATCAGTTCCAGGCAGAAAGGTTCTTACATCATCGAGATACTTCTTCAGTCTTACCATTTTCATACCTCCCCAACAAAGCTCTTTAGAAGTAGTTCCTGTTCCTTCCAGATTCTCAGTAATTCCTTTCTCACCTGTCTCCCAGTCTCCGATACGAAATAGTATTTCCTTGGTTTGTTCTGTTCGACCCTCCACTCGCTCGAAAGAATCTCTCTTTCTTCAAGTCTTCTCAAAAGAGGGTACAAAGTGTTTTCATCAATTGAGAAACTCTTCTCTCCCAGCGTCTTAACGATATCGTACCCGTACATAGGTTCATCCAGCATCACCATTATCAATAGTTGAATGAAGCCTCTGTTCATTTCCGTTGCCAGTTTCCCTATATCCATAACATCACCTCGGTACTATGTTGATATTATTGTACTGTATGATACCCAGTATTAGTATAACGATATAGTATGGTGTCGGTTAAGACTTCATGAATGCGGGCTTGTTCTTCAAGAAAATAAGAGAAGCCAGTCTGCTTACGCAGGCCAGTCGCACTTCGTGCGGCCAGTCTCGCTTTCGGCGAGGCCGGTTCCGCTTCGCGGGCTAAGAGCCACTAATCTCTGAACGCTGCTGAGTAGAACGTTGACCGGCACCGCTCCGCCGTCCTCCGGGACCGACAGAGACCCGTTCACCGATAGGATATGAAAGCTGCTCTGGCCAGAAGCACGCCAGATGACACGAATCAAGAAAAGACTGTCATCCCGATATGAAACTGATCGGGATCTAGTTCTTTGAAAAACGTTTCCGAAAACATGCTGAGCGCTGTGAAGAACCACTTCCGCTTTAAAGAGGCGTCCTTCGTTGGAATCAAACTCGAGAACTGCCTTCCTAGCTTATGCTCTAACAACATACAAATCGCAACTTGTCACTTGCAGCTGAGCTTTTACAAGCGATCAGCGAATTCCAAGAACGAAGAACAGATCCTCGCTCTGGAACGAAGAACAGGTTTTTTCGGAGAACGGAGAACCATTCAACGGCGAAATAGTCTCTTTTGCTCTCCAAGAGTTTTCATCCCCGCGAAGCGGGCCTTGCGTCCCCGTATGCTTCTCCGGGCATTGGACCTGGCGTGGTCTTCGCCAGCCTTGCGTCCACTGATGCTTTTCAGTGCAATGCGTCCCACCGAAGGTGGCATCACTTCCGCCGATGCATTCCGGCGCCTTGCGTCTTATTCTGCTCTTTCCAAACCCCAATCTACACAATCCCCGACCCCGGTTTCACATACTCTTCTCAGCTATCGAAACATGACTGAGGGTAACCGGACATTCCTCTGCACTAAGGACTACTTCCCAATTATTCCCTCCGTCTGTTGTGCGCAAGATTTTACCGAATTGCGGGTATCCGGCCGAAGAACCGATAACTAATGCGTTATTTCTGTCGAGCGCATCTATCCCTAACAAAAAGGAGTTGCTTGTTCCTGCTGACGGTTGCTCCTCCCAGCTTATTCCACTGTTCTCAGTAAGGATTATCGTATCAAAATCGCAGGCTGCCCAGTAAGTTGAACCGTCCATCATTACCAGAGAGTTCAGGTCTTTTGGAAAGAGCGGGCCTCCTGTAACCCATTGTTTCCCACCATTGGCAGTCACGGCATAGTGGCCTTGGCCACCGTAGATGACTATATGATTTTCATCCGTAGCCTTAACGCCAATCCACCCATTATCGTTGTAGTTGTTGGGGAGATTAATCTCGTCCCAGTTTTGGCCACCATTTTCACTTTTCAGTACTATTCCGGCTCTGGGTGTTGATTTGTTTCCAACCGCATAGATCACATTCTGGTTTATTGCGTGGATTCCCTGAATCAAGTAATCTGCTCCGTTTTCAGGAAGGTCGCAAACCGTCCAGCTATCGCCATTGTCCTCAGAGAAGATGACAAGTCCGCTGTCGCCGCTGACCCAAATTCTGTCTTCAAAAATCGAAAGGAAAGCAAAAAAGGAATCAGTGGCAACTTCCGAAACTTCAACTATTTTCCAGTCGGAGCCACCATTGTCCGTTCTCATTAAGAGCCCGTCTGAACCGCAAGCCCAGACTCTATTCTGATCTACGGAAAGAACATCCTCCAAACTCTTACCTTCAGGCAGGATGTCCATGGCCTGGCGCGTCCAGGTTTCACCGGAATCGTCCGAGAAGTAAAGCATTGCGATTCCGTTTGTGTCTGTCTGCCCCACTACCCATGCGCGGTAGGTTTTCACTTTCGGAAAGGGTATACAGCTGGTGATGGCAAACACGACTAAAAGAAGACTTGTAGTCCAAATCAGACTTCTCTTCATCATTTTTTCCTCCTTTATACTAGGTTTATGAGAACTTCGTTCCATTCTTTGAAGATAATCATCGGCACTTTTCTGGCCTTAGCCCTTTGCGGTCTCTGGGACTAAATCAAGGCCCGCCTGTTCATAATGTTTGGCAAGACTAAGTGGGGAAAGCCCTTCAACAGTGAAATAATAGCACTTGCGTTCTTCATAATGTATGGTTGGTTAGTCTACGAGAAGTGGATCGTTCACTCAGACGTCTATTGATTCGATGTGCATTTGAGAATCTGTAGTCAAGGTTCTTGGAGGAGCGAAGTAGATGTCAGAAAGATTCAAAGTCCGAATTGAGTATCTCCAGCTAAGCCAGCTATATATATCAAAGGACAAACTCAGAGCGATTCGGAATAAGGAGGCTCTCAAGAGCGTTCCGGTTCCGGTAATCGATTTTGACGGTAAGCTCGTAATGGCCGATGGGCATACACGAGCCGTAGCAGCGATTATCGAAGATCGTGATTCGATCTTCATCGAGATAACAGACGAGAAGCTAGACCTAGAGGCGTATGAGGAATGTGTGAAGTGGTGTGTAGAGGAAGGAGTTTTCACTCCGTATGACCTTGTTGGCAGAATAATCAACCACGAAGATTACAGAGTACTCTGGTACGAAAGATGCGAACGTCTTCACGAAGAGCTCAAATCTAAACGAAGATGCCTTGATTGAATGTCTTCCTTTTCATTCGATTTGTTTTTCAGTTGATATGCACTTTCTATGTTTTGCTCGTCTCATGTTATGAGACGGTTTTTCGACAACATAGCGTACTCATGACGAAAAACACGATTGCTACCGCGAACCCTGCTGCGACGAAAACGAAGGCAAGGTTGTAACCACTCAACGATATCAGAGAGCCGATAAGACTCAGAGCGAGCGATTGAGATAGGACCATAACTATGTTATTGAGACCGAAGATTTTCCCCTGATTTGCAAGGGAGACTGTATCTGAAACGATCGTCACGTTGAGGGCGAGAACTATTCCTAAAGCAAAGCTAAAGAGAATCAACACGATAAGCATCAGAAATGGGTCAAGACCCAGGAATCCAGAGTAGAAGATACTAACTGACAAGAAAACGCCGGCCAGGATAGAAAGCGCTGTAATGTGCAGCCTTTTCTGCCCAAGCGTTTTGCTCAGAGTACCAGTCATGAGAGAAGTCACGCCACTCACTAGAGTTGAAACTCCCATTATCGATGATGCAGTGCCAAGAGACACACCAATATCACTGCTTATGAAAGATGTCAGGTAGGGAAGTATCCCGCCCATTGAAAACCACAGGCCAAACTGTGAGATCATCACAAATACTATCTTCCTGTCAACTCTGAACCTCAAATCTTCTTCTTTGATGCCCACAGCAGAATCAACTATGTGGGACTCTGACCGATAGAAGAAAAGCGGAACAACGAGAACTGCAGCGGCTATTGAGAAAACCACAAATGCTGTCTCACCGCTTCTTGAAAGGGTGACTCCTATAAAGAGAGAGGAGAGAAAGGTGGCGATGTTCATAACACCCATCATGAATCCATAGTTTCTATCCTTTCTGCCGGGCTTACTTACGTTGCTGACTAGGGCAGAGTAAGGTGTAAGCAAACTGAAAATCGACATGGTGAAAACTACAGCCGCAATACCCAACAGGATCTCGTTGTTAGTGCTGAGTATGAACATACTGATAATCGCAATGATGAAGAGTCCTTTAATGAAGGCAAGATACTTTTTGCTTCGGTCACCAAGATAGCCGATAAGCATCCCTGTGAAGATCGTTATGATCATTCCGGCCGAAACGAGATTACCAGCCAGAGCGGTTGAGTGAAACTTGCCGTTGAGATAGGGTATGAGAACGAAATTGAAGATTCCGTAGATAATTCCAACGGAGGCGCTTCCGGAGAGGAGTTTAATCATCTATATCACTCATCTTTTCGATGTATCTCGCATGCTTCTCAAGATCAAGATCTTCATTTGCCTTCAGAACTCTCTGGGTTATGAAGTGAGGGATGTTGTTTGCATCGCCCTGAAGAGAAGACAGTGCTCCAGCTATTGCGGCTATAGTATCGGTATCACCACCTATCGAAGCGCCCATTCTTATTGCCAGCCAGACATCATCTCTGCAGAAAAGGCCTATGGCAATCGCTGCCACGGCGACATCCACGGCCTCCATAGTTGTTCCGAATACATAGTAAAGCCTGTCCAAGAAATCGTCAGGATGTTGCCCACCGATGAGACCTTTGATAGCAGCAAGTCTTTCGCCGGCCGAAGGTCCTACAAATTCTGCACAGGTGAGTTTTTCGCATACTTTTGAGCCTCGTATTGCTGCCTCGGCAATCCCGTCGGCATTCAACCCCCTCGCAGCGTAGTAATAGGCAAATCCGACTGCCAGAGAAGCTTCAAGAGCAAGATTCGTGTTGTGAGTAGGGACAGTACAGTTTCTTATTGCTTCGACAAGATGTTTCTCGCTTTTGTCTAGATTACATAACACTGGAGCTAGCACTCTCATTGGTGCCCCGCTGGTTGTACCAAGGCTTTCGAAGTCCTGCCTATTTTTGAAGGCTTCGATAGCTCTCTTAGTGCTCGGTCCTATGTAGCCTTTCGCGACAGGGTCGCACTCGTCCTCCCACCTGCAAAGAGCTTCTTTGACCGTCTCCTGTGAGAAGTTTCTTTTCTCATTGTAGAGCTTTATCAAGTAAAGCACCTGCTCTGTGTCATCAGTTATCTGACCTTTTGTTAGATTTTTGTGGATAGGCGAGTGTTCTGGTTCTAGCAAATCACTTACGAAGTCGAACCTGGTAGAGATTTGCCGGCGGGTCATGAATTCCGTTACCATTCCCATCGCATCGCCAACTGCAAATGCTTCAAGTGCCCGGAGAATCCTGCTCACTTTCCATCACTTCTTTGTACACAGAGTCCTGCTCTGGCATTTGTTACCACTTCAATCCCGACACTCACTGAAAGATCCACTCTTGGATTGCCATCTATTACGCAGAAGGCATTGAAGCCTGATAGCCGCACTGTATCAGTGCTGGCAAGGATAAACTGCTTGAGGTCCGCGGAAACGGTCTCGCCCGGTTCCACCATAGTTATTATCGGCCTCGAAGAGACAATCATTGCCGAGTTGCATAGTGAATACGGCAGCCAGCAAAGGAGCCCATTAACTGCCCTGTATGCATATAGAGACTTCATGTCTTCAGAGAATGGAGAGATGATTATCTGAGAGGGTTGAAACTGCGGCGTGATCTCTTCGCCATTGATCTCCAATCTGCTTGCGGTTGAAGCAATTGATGTAGGTTCTCGAGGTGTTCTCTTGTTTTTGTAGAAGAAATCCGAAGCATCGATAGTGCAGGTCTCTCCCTCAACTGTCGAAATTAGTGTCTGGGAAATGACGATATCGTTGAATGCCGAACCCACGTACCTTTCTTCAAAGACATCCAGTCCCGTTACCCATATGGGCTCAATATTCAGGAAGTCGAATTCATGTATATCGCTGACCGATCTCAGAACTATGAAGGGTCCGCAATTTGACGTTCCTAGAGCTACGCCTACAACAGGCACAAGCCTTCCGATCTTGCGCATACCCGCAACGATATCGGATGCAGTTCCGTCTCCCCCGATTGAGATCACTAGATCTGTCTCTGAAAGGACTTTGCCGGCGTTTACGGTGTCCCTGTAGTCGCTGAGTATTGGCTCCGATCCTATTACTTCCAGATCGAAATACTCTTTCAGGTGGAAATGAGTTGATCCGGTGCAGCAGAGATGCGTGCCCTGAAGCTTTGAGGCGAGAGCCTTCATGAGACCTCGATCATTCTCTCGCTTACCGGAGTTTGGATTGTAAACTAATCCGATTCTCATATTACCTCTCCATCCGGAGTATCTGGAGAGCGGTACTCCGATCCGTGACGATTGAATTGATGTATCCGGCCTTAATTGCCGCGTGAATCGCCAGAGCCTTTTCCTTTCCACCGGCAATTCCAATTACCTCGGGAACTTCCTTCAGCTGCTCAAGAGAAATCCCCAGAATGTTTTCGTTTCCGGAAACACAAGGTATTCCGCTGGCATCAAAGAACCTCGCTGCTATGTCGCCAACCGCTGCGTGTTTCATAAGATTAGCAAGGAACTCCTTGTCGTAGATGTTCTTGAAGGCGTTGGATAAAGATATGGGTTCACCTATCCCTACAATTGCCAGATCCAGCCTCTTCCACATCTCCGACATGAATCTTATTGAGCCGTCTTCGAGCATCATATTCAGAGTCTTCGAGTTCTCTATGAAGGCCGGAGCGAAAAGGTAGTAACGATTACTGTGAAAGGAATTTGCGATCTTCTCAACTATTGAATTCATTTGATACTCATGGCGCAACTGGCCAACGCCGCCGATTAAGGGTATGAATGTTGTGTTTGGAAGCTCCCCGTTGAACACGACTCTTTCAACTGTCTCGTACAGAGTTCGACCCCAGGAGATCCCCACAAGCTGTCCATTCTTCACGTAATCGGGAAGAAATTTAGCTGCAGATATAGCGATCGAGGTTATTGTTCCTACCTCCGTTCCTTCATCCGCAACGATAACGTTCTTCAGGCCGAATCTCTCTTTCATCTCCAATGAGATCTCTTCAGAATTTCCCAGGCTTCCCGAATCGATTTCGATCCTCACGATCCCCTCGTTCTTGGCTTTTGTGAGTAACCTGCTCACTTGAGGCCTGGATATTCCGACCAGTTTTGCTATTTCACTCTGTGTCAGGTCTTCAAGATAATAGAGTTTGCACACCTTTATCATTGTGTCTCTATCGGCCATCAGTCCTTTCATCGTAGGTCTTTCCTCCCTTCCACGAGGTTTGGCCCAATTACCGAGATCACTTCCGCAGCCTTCCTGTGAGCATGGTAGATGCTTTGGACCGGATCCCCGCACTTCATGAACTTCTCTATAAATCCTGCGGCAAAAGCGTCGCCGGCACCTGTAGTGTCCGCGAGCTTTCCTCCAGTGTTCTCGACTTCAAATGAACGACGGCTCTTGTTTCCGTCTATCCAGATCGTCTCGGATGATCCTCTGGTTATGATTACGTTTGAGGTTATCTCACTTATCCTGTCTTGAATGGTCTGCGCTTCACCCTCCGAGAGTATAGTGAAATCCGACAGACAGGATACCTCAATAACGTCATCTACGCCGAAATACAGACCACAACCACCAGGCACATAGACCTTCAGAGATTCAGAGGACTTTCGGAAAGCATCGACAGCTACTTCCTTGAAACTGTCGGCTACGCAAATCGCATCGTATCTCTTTTCATCGATTACGCCGCTAAAGAGAGCGTGGCCTCCAAGCGATATGATTCTTCTCTCTCCGTGAGAATCCAACATCACTATCGTCTCAGCACCAGGTCCATCCTCGATTTTGTAGCTTAGGTTCAGTTTCGAAGAAGAAAGCCTCTTGAGAATCCACTCCGAAGTTAAATCATTTCCCGTACCAAAGTAGAAGTCCGTCTCAACATATTTCGAGAGATTCAGCGCGATATTTGCTCCCGATCCCCCGATGAAATTGTGTGTGCCTTTTGCAAATACCATGGAATCTCTTTCAGGATATGAATCGAGAATCAAGTATCTGTCGATTGAGGCCGCACCAATAACCGCAGCTCTCATTTGACAGCACCTCTCGTTAAGCCTCCGATCAAATACTTCTGCGAGAGAAGAAATAGAAGGATAGGAGGAAGAGCAGTGATGAGAGCTCCGGCCGAAAGCGCACCCCACTCAACGGCGCCTCCAGTTCCAACAAACCTTGAGAGAAATACTGGAAGGGTGTAATTCGCATTCTCTCTCATGATTACAAGTGCGAAAAAGAACTCATTCCACGAGAGAAGAAAGGCAAACGTTCCGACAGCAACAATCCCCGGAACGGCCATCGGTACGATTATCTTCCTCATTGCCTGAAAGCGAGTACAGCCGTCTATCATTGCAGCTTCCTCAAGTGCCTGAGGAATCTCATCGAAGTACCCCTTAAGAAGCCAGCTGCAGAAAGGGATAGTAAAGGTAGTGTACAGAATAATCAAACCTATGGGATTGTTCTGAAGAGAATATCGGTTCAAAAGAGAAAAGAGGCCAATAATCATAAGAATTCCCGGAAAAGCCTGGGAAGCTAGCAACCAAAGTATCAAGGGATTCTTTCCCTTGAACTTGAATCTAGACATGGCGTAACCTGCCAGCGTTGTTATGACTATGCAAAGCAGAACGGTGACGAGGGTAACTGTCATGCTGTTCGCAAAGTTCCTGCGAAAACTGGTGTCCTGGAAGATCTTTGAGTAATTTCCAGTATATAACTTCTCGGGAAGCTTTAGGGGATTCTGATAAATATCCATAGTCTCTCTGAAAGAGTTTAGTACTAGCATCAAGAGAGGAGAGAGGATTAGGAGAACTACTACAAAGGCAACGATGTTCATTGTAATTACTACGCTTCTCTTAGGCCTCATTTCTTACCTCCCTAATGTAAAAGGTTACTGGTAGAAGGAGAATAAGCAGACAGATTACGCCGATTGCAGAAGCATAACCCTGCTGAAAGTAGGCGAAAGCGTTCTGATAGGAGTACAGCGACAGCAACATTGAAGAGTTTCCAGGTCCACCATTTGTCATTGAGTAGACGATATCGAACATGTTGAAAGTCCAGATAGTGTTCAAGGTAACAAGGATCAGAATCAAGCTCTTCATTAGAGGCAGAGTGAGATGAAAGAACCTCTTCAATACACCGGCACCATCTATTTCAGCGGCCTCGTATACATCAGACGGAAGGGACTGCAGTCCCGCCAGAAGAGTCACAATAACGAATGGGAGGCCTATCCAGATGTTTGCGACTATACAGGCGAAGAGAGAATAGCCGGGGGTTACCAACCAGTTGGGAGGATTTGCAAATCCCACAGCATTCAGAAAGGAATTCAGCGGTCCCATTACCCCAAAGATGTATCTCCAGATCAACGCCGCGACAACGGGAGTTGTTGCCCAGGGAAGAAGGATGAGTGCTCTGTATAGCCCTCTGAGCTTTATGTACGGAAGATTGAGCAACAGCGCTATCAGCATACCTATTGCAAGCTCAAATCCCACACATGCGGCCGACCATATAAAGTTGTTCTTCAGTCCGGTCCAGAAGAGGCTGTCAGACATCAGGTCTCTAAAATTCTCAAGGCCTGAAAAGTACTTTCCACCTCCGAAGACAGCATCGGAAAAGAAACTGTTGTATATCCCGTTAACAAATGGGTATACACTTATGAGCGCTACTACGATCAATACCGGTAGAATATACGGCAGCGCCTTGGCCGTTTCGCTCTTTCTGATTTATCATCACTCCCGACAGTTACCGAGTTAATCGGTAGCATGTTTTTCACAGATTGCCAGTATCACCTTATACTGGCGAATACAAGCTCTTAATAAGGAAATAATGAAAGGAGTCTCTCAAAAGAGCTTAGATCAAACAGTACACACAACCTCTGCAGAGTCCTTTCACTCTCCTCAAGCTATAACTGATTATTGAAGCCCGAGTTTCTTCAGCATCTTGTTTCCTTCAGTGACAGTATCCTTAAGGGCGGCATCGAGGCTCACGCTTCCGAGGATGACTTTTTCGAGATTCGGAACAAACAGCTTCCATTCGAAGGAGTAGAATCCGGGCATCCCCGGCTTCACGTTGTCCGAGTATTGCAGCCAGGCTTTTGCGATGTTCCATTCGTTTTCCGGAGAGCTGAATCTCGGATCCTCGAGAGATGACTCTCTGACAGGGAAGAGATAGTCGCTGTAGCTTATCTCGGCTGAGTTTTCAGTATTTGTCATGAATTCTATAAAGGCAAAGGCCTCATCCTTGTGCTTGGACAGCTTTGAGATACCGAAAGCCTGGGGGTCGGACGCATTGATCTTGTTGTCACCGTTCTTGACAAGAAGCATACCCCAGTTGAAGTTCTTGTTCTGAAGCAAGAACCGTCTGTTCCAGCAGCCGAAGGTAACCATTGCGTACTTTCCGTTTATGAATCCCTGCATTAGAGAGGTGTAGTCTATGCTTATAACATCTCTCGGCATCACCCTGTGCTCCGTTATTAGCGAAAGGTAGAATTCAATAGCTTCTTTTGCCCCCTCATTGATCTCGACCTTCCATTTATGATTGCTGTCCTTCGTAAGTATCGTTCCGTCTTTCTGAGCGATCAACGTCCAGTGAAACCTCTCCATTAGCGGAGCGAGGATTCCCCAGGTTATTACATTCCCGTTTTCATCTTTCTTTGTAACGCTTTGAGCAATATCGAGGAGCTGTTCCCACGAAATCATTCTGTCGAGAGGTAATCTGATTCCGCTTTCTTCGAATATGTCTTTGTTGTAGAAGATCACCTGCGTTTCCTGACACCACGGAATACCATATAGATTGCCAGTGAAATCGTAGCAATCTTCGAATATGTGGGCGGGAATGTCAGCAATCATGTCGTCTGTGACGTAGCTGTTCAGCGGTGCAGCGTATCCCATCATCCCATACTCTCGGAACTTCTCTGCATCAGTATGAAAGACGTCCGGTGCATTTCCGCCCTGAAAACTCGTCAACAGGTACTGATCTGAAGACTCCCATGTACCCCAGATGATATTTACCTGAATGTCCGGATTCTCCATGTTCCAGATATCGACCAGATCGTATATTTTGTCGACCGCTGCAGGTTGCCAGGCAAGACAGTAGAAATCGAGGGTAACAGCGAATACAACCGTGCTGACTATGAGAAGTAACGAAAAGAGAAATACCTTCTTCACTTAAATCCCTCCTAGTGGGAGACCTTAACGACAATCTTGATTTTGGTCTTGTCAATAGCATCTTTAAAGGCTTCGTCAATATTCTCCAGATCCCAAACTCTGGAAATCAATCTCGAGAAAGAATCTGGATCGCTAGCGATGAAGCCGAAAGCCTTCTTGAAATCCTTCTCGGAGAAACCAAAAGTGCCGACGAGATCTACCTCTTTATAGTGAATAAAGTAAGGATCTATCTCCAGGATCGTGTCTCTCGACATTCCACCAAACAGTTCAAATGTTCCGCCCGGACAAACAAAAGGTAGAAGCTGATTGACAAGTTCCTTTTTATCATTTGCAAGGATAATTGAATCGAAACGAGATTGACTCTTCTTGAAGCTTTCGAAACTCGAATCACTGAAGTCTATAGTTTTGAGACCGCAGTTTGCTGCCATGGACAGCCTGTTCTTATCAACATCGGAAATGTATGTCTCGCATCTCATGTTCTTCAGAGCGTTTCCAAGAAGCAGCCCCATTGGCCCGCTTCCAACAACCAGGACCCTGTCTTCAGGTTTTATTCTTGCCTTATCAATGCCATGAATCGCACAGGCAAGCGGTTCTGTAAGGGTCGCGGTACTTTCAGGAACATCATCGGGTATTTTCAGAGTCGCCCTTTCCAGGATCTCCGACGGCACTTTCACATACTCGGTAAAGGCCCCTTCGACCCAGAATTTCTTTGAGCAGAGCTCGGGAACTCCCTTTTGACACATCTCACATTTACCGCACTCTATGTAGGGGGCAATAACATATCTAGAATCACCGAAATCGCGATCTACCGATGCGCCTCTTTCTACAATTCTTCCCGTGAATTCATGCCCTAGAATGCAAGGCGGTTTGAACATGTGATGACCTTTGTTGAATGTCTTGATATCTGTGCCGCAAACACCGACCATCCCTATCTTGACAAGGCCTTCGTTTACCTGAATTGTGGGAGTATCAATATCTTCGATTTCGATCTTCCCAATGCCCTTGTAAATTGCTGCTTTCAAATCAGCCACCTCTTCTAACAGATAATGGGGGAGTTGGCCTCCCCCATTACGAAAATCACATCTCAACCCTGACTTCGACAACGTACCATGCCCAGTTATCTGATGGATACTTGTCGGTGATTTCAGGGAAGTCGTTGATCGGATATGCAAGCTTTATAGGACCGCCCTGGCTTGCTGGAAGAGCCCTCAAGCTTTCGCCCGATCTGGTTGAGTGAGTCAGCATTATCGGATACTTCAAAGCATCTTCATAAGCTACTGCGAATTCTTTCTCATCGGAGCAGACCATCACGACTTTTTTCGCGCCCGAAGGAACTCCTACGAACTTCAGCAGATCGGCGAGAGTTACTCCCACATATGTTTTGTCACCCATCCAGGGATCGGTGACAAAGAACTCGGTTTGGGGCAGTTCTTTGAACTCGTCAAGTGTGAGTTGCCAGACGCCTTCCTCGTTTCTCAACGCGATCACACCACTGATCTTTAGTACGGGATTCGCGATTACCGCAGCAGAAAACAGAAGCATTGCCGCAAGAACAACCACTAAGGTTTTCTTCATACTTATTTCCCCTCCTTATTCTTCCTGAGCAATTCCCTCGGCCACTAACAGTTTCAGAGGATCGACTACTCTCTCGTTGTTTCTAAAGATTCCGTAGAGAGAGTACTTCTCATCTTTGGAAATGGCAAATGGAATGTCCAGATTGGTTATTTGAACCATGAAAGTATCGCTACCATCGTTAAATGTGTAGGTTGTACCCCACTGACCGGTATTGGAACAATTCGAGACGAGCACAAGAGATCCCTCAAAGTATTCTGGGTTTGCTTTCATAGATTTGATATCTACCGGAGCGCTTCTGACGAAGAGCTTCTTTCTGAATTCTTTATCTCCGACGCGTACAACTATTTCGTTTAGGCCATCTGGAAAGGAAGAGAGATTAACGTTGAAATAGTACTCGCACCAAAACCTCATCTCTCTCTTCAAGACATCGCATTCGAAGACACGATCATTGAGAAGTACTTCAATATCGTCCGATACTGAAGGAAACGTGCAGAATCGGACATACTCCACTCCGGAATAGGGAGTCTCTCTGCTCATGTCGAACCACCCGGAATAATCTTCTGTAAGAGTAACAAAACAATAGTTGAGATCATTTCTCTTCATTTCGAAAAGCGTGAATCCATATTCGTCACCCGTTGGGGAAGGGCCTTCCCACCACGCTCCCGATATGGCGCCGCAGGTTAGCTCAACAAACGGGGCATCGAAGTACTCTATCATAGTATGTCTATGGCCGCTGATGTGATATGAGCACTCGTCTGCAAAGATCTGCATCATCTCATAATAATTGTCGGTCTTTGCCAGATTGAATATCGGTTCATGAGAGAAAACAATTATTCTGGCATTGAGAGCGACAGATTCTATATCTCTTTTTAGCCATTCGAGCTGTACGGAGTCGATCTCGTAGATGAAACTGCCATCTACAACATTGTGGGTATTGAGCACAATGTAGTGCGTTCCGCAGCTGTTGAAAGAGTAATACTCGGGTCCGTATGCGTTGTGAAAAATGTCGTACGGATCTTCCTTCTTTTTGTTTGTCTCATGATTTCCGACTGAGTAGTAAACTGGGATGTCTCCGACTGTGAGATAGTCTCTCACCTTAGTAGCCCATCTGGTTGCAATCTCGTCGTCGATGTCCTTGATGCTTGCTCCCATGTCGCCGTTGCAGACAATGAAATCGGGACTAATTGTCTCAAGAATCGAAACTAGTTTAGTCATGTATTCATCTGGGTTGTCGATCATCTCTCTGTCGCCCAGGGACTCATAGAAGAGATCAGGATCATCGGCATAGTGAATGTCGTTGACAACCGCGAAGACGCCGTTCTCCACAATCGGCGTCAGCAAGAAGTCGTGATTCTCGACTCCTCTAGCATACCACTCGCTGCATACATAACCATCTGGTTTGATCAGGAATACGAAGCCATTTGAATCAGAGATGTTGTAGAACCCGCCACTGTCTGAAGATACTATCTCAATTCCATTTGAAATAAGACAACCCTGAACAACCTGATCCTCTGCGTCGAGTATTCCGTTTGAATTAAGGTCAACAAAGACATACCCTTCAATTCCGATCACCAAGCTAACAACAAGCAATACGAAAACCAACAAGAGTGTTTTTTTCATAAACGCCACCTCATTTCGGACTAGCCGTGGACCGTTTTCAGCAGCTTTCTTACGTATTCGGTCTGGTCGTCGGCCTGGAATACATTTCTTCCATAAGCAACTCCCATCGCGCCAAGTTCAAGAGCCTCTCTCGCCATTTCAAAGGCATCCTTTCCCTTCGGCCCGCCGGCAATCACAACCGGCACAGGGACCGATTCCAGAACCTTTGAAAAAGATTCAAAGCCAGTGTAATACACCTTTATCAGATCGGCGCCAAGTTCATATGCGACCCTGGCTCCGAGAGCAATATATTCGGGGTCAGTGAAGTGATCCATGGCTTGCGGAAGCATTTCAGCAATCAGTGGCATTCCCAGTCTGCTGCATTGCTCAGCCACCCTGCCAATAATCTCCAGTGACGCATTTTCGCCATCGCCTCCTATGAATCCCATAACAACGACTCCGTCTGCTCCTATTGATAGCGCATGTTCGACGGAAGTAGTAATTCTGTGGTAGTCAAACATAGTGGAGTAGTTAGTAGATGCACCGGTTATTCTGCATAGAATCGAAACTTTTCCTCCAAGCAAATCTCCGTTCTTTTCGATAACGCCCGGATTAAGGATTATTGCATCGGGCCGGCCGACAATTATGTTACTCAGAGTCTCCCTGACATTCCTGATGCCGTTTATCGGACCCTGAAACTGTCCGTGATCCATCGCTACGATTACCGTCTTTCCGTCTTCTTTAAGTATCCGGTTCATTCTAATCGATTTTCCCGTCATAACATCTCTCCTATCATTTGTTCAGAACATATGTACCTAGATTATAGTACATTCTTTCCGAAAAACAAAACTGAAGCAAATGATTTGGCAGTTTGATTTTTGGGTGAGCAATTAGGAATAGGAGTGAAAATCGGTTTCGGCGATTGGGCCAATAAAGTTGTTCTACTGTTAATTTCCGTTGCTTTCTACTGCAGGAGATGATTAAGTTCTGGGTTAGCTTTGACACCAGATGATTCCAGACACGGTTCTATGATGGAATTAAGATTATTGCAGAAGCCTTTACTTTGCTGATCTACAGATTCTGAAGCCGAGATTTGTAATGGTATGACCTGGCAAACCTTTCGATCTCACATCGATACTTACACCAACGGGACAGTCTATCCAGCTGCCACCTCTCTTAACTCTGTAAGCTGAGAAAACATCAACATAGGGATTCGTTTCTTCTAACGAAGAGTAGTTGATGTGATAGTCGCTTACCCATTCCCAGACGTTTCCAGACATATCGTATATTCCCAGTTCGTTCGGTGCTTTAGTTCCCACAGGATGGGTCATGTTTTCGGAGTTCGACTTATACCAGGCTATTGAGTCAACCGAGTTTCCACCTGATCTTGTATAGCCCTTGCTCAAGTTACCGCCCCTCGCTGCAAATTCCCACTCTGCGTCTGTCGGAAGCCGGTAACCTTCAACTTCTGAGGGGTCTGTGGTTTTGTTGCCCAATGCGTCAAGCAGATTGCCTTCAATGTCGTAGGCAAGGGGCAACCCTTCTTTAAGGCTAAGCCAGTTGCAGTAATCAATTGCGTCCCACCAGCTCACGTTGATTACAGGTCTAGACCCTCTTCCCCAACTCGCATCGTCTGGAAGACTCCTTCCAGTCTCCGCAGTGAAAAAACCGTACTCGTCGAAGGTAACTTCGTACTTTCCGATGTAGTAATCGTAATTCAGATGGATCCGTCGAACCGCTTCATTATCCACGCCTTCCTCTCTCCAGGTGGTTCCCATAAGAAAAGTCCCGCTTTTGACGAGAATCTCTTCCGGTGTTGAAGCAAAGAGTGAAGAAACTAGAAGAACTATTGCAGTCATTGAAAGCAATTTGCGCATTGAAAAGTCCTCCTTTGATGATAGTCTCTAAAAACAAATCACTGTCGAGATCAGCGATGATTTCGCTTTCGCAACAAGTATATCAGTCGAGAAGACGCGAAGAGCTTTCCGAAAGGCCCGAGCTCTTAGCACTGTCGGGTATCGTACGTGGAAATTGATGCGTTTTCGGCAGACTTTGTCCCGGTTTAGCGGGAGATTATCATTTTCTCAAAACCAATGCCTTCTGCCTCTGCAACAAGGAATATCTTCAAAAAGCGGCCTGTAGAAATCTGGTTGAACTCATTAGTGAATGATATGAAGGTGAATTTGGCCGGCAGTTGTAATTCTGATTTGCACACACGGACTGTAATCATCCGTCACTTGAAACAAGAAGCGAGATCATCTACCAACCTCTCTATCTTTCTCTCTCGTCCAAAACTCCACCATCCAACGCTGGCCTCCCCGCAGATCTCTGCCCCTTTCTCTCTACAGATCTTCTTCATGTAGGCAAGCGTCTGTCTCCTTCCCAAAGCGGCTGGAAAGAGACCCGTAGCCATAAGGGCAACCTTCTTGCCTTCAAGGGACTTCATTTTGGCAAGGTAGCTCTTCATAGTATCGGCGGGTGCTCCGCCATTCACCGGAGAGCAGAAGACCAGTCCCTCATATCTTTCGAGATCGGGAGTCTCCGATCTCAGCCTTACCACAGATGCTTCTTTTCCCGCGGAGATCAACTCATCTCTCAGTTTTTCGGCAACGTACAGTGTATTTCCGGTCTTCGAATAGGCGATTATTCCAATCTTCACGACTGTTGCCTCCTTCCTAAATCATCTTTCCATCAATCTTCTGAGTTCCAGATAGTCTCTACTGGTTCCTTTTCGAAATCCAGTTCCATATGCGAAGTATTCGCCCAGTCCACAAGCTCGAGCGAAAAAGAGTCGTTTCTTCTGTAGGCTTTCACGGTGGTTATAGCGCAGTTGTTTATCGAAATGCCTGATCTCGAGAAGAATCTCTTCGGGTCGATTCCGTTGCAAACGAAGGGAAGGGTCATTGACAGAAAGCCTCCGTGACTTACCATAAGGGCTTCTCCTTCGGGACATTCACTAACAACTGTATTCATAGCCTTCCAAAATCGATCGATAACTTCTCTGTGACTCTCTCCGTTGGGGATTCTCTTATCTATCTTGCCATCAATCCAACTTCTTACAAGTTCAAGAAACGCTCTTTCTGCTTCTCCTTCAATGAGCTGGCCCTCAAGTTCGCCAACGTGAAATTCACGGATCTCATCAAGTAGTTGAGGTTCGATTTCAAGATCAGATGAGACTATGCGTGAGGTCTCCCTTGCTCTCAGAATCGGTGAGGTGTAGATCTTGCGAATGTTCCTAAGCTTCAAATAGCGCGCGGCCATTTTCGCCTGTATCCTTCCCTCATCGGTTAGGGGAAAACCATTATCGCCATTTGCAAATATCCCCTCTACATTTGCCTGACTCTGTCCATGCCGCATTAGATATATTGTTGTCATTCCGCCCTCCAAAAACCTGCTTTCAAGAGATAGTGTTTGATGAATCCGATGATCTATTGTAATCTGATCCTTTGCGCCTGTGGAGAATATCTATTCTGTCTTACCTGAATGAACACAATCTTCTACAGCCTATGCAAGGGATCTAGATCCCAACTCTCAGCAAGTTACAACTGATAAATCTGAAAGATTCACGGATTATCGGAGAGGTCACGAACTAACGTTTCGTCGCCTCCCAGGTTCCTTCGTCCAGATCGAAAATCGTGAACGTTCCCGACATCGTGTCCTTGGTTACCGATCCAGCGAAATCTATTCTTCTTTCAGAAGTCCAGGTGTTTATATGTACTTCGCGATCGTTTGAGATCATTCCGAAAAGTTCTCTGCAAGATGAATCAAGACAGAAACTTCCCCTGTAGTTGTATACTATGTGTTGCTCGATATGAAAAGTTGCGGTTTCAGAAGCCCCGCCGGAATAAATCATGATGACATCCCAGCTGCCATTTAAGTTGGGTAGTCCAAAAAAGAGGCATCCGGATGCAAGAAAAACAATCGAGATTGTCAAGAGTACAATTAGAAAGCGTTTAGCCATTCTCTATCCACTCCGCGTCAAGAGCATCATGCCTTTTGGCAAGTCGGTTACGGAATCTCCTCAGAAGCGAGAATTTATTCCAATTATACAGGGATTGGATGCTTTTGAACAGCGCCTTTCGACAGTTTCTGAATAGTAAGAGCTCCAGGATAACATAAACCAAGCCGTACCGATAAGAGAATTGCAGGCCAGGTCAATTCAGAAGAATAGAACTTGGAAGAGATCATCTCTAGAATCAAGCCCAGCGTTGAGTATGGCGACAGAGTTTACGGAAATACTGCGCAGAAATGAAGCTTATTCCTTCTGTTCTTGCTGATTCATTTTTACTTGGAAGTTCATGAGGGTTTGTGTTCTAATAATCTTGAAGTAGAGGCCGGGTTTCTCGTACAGTCTTCATTCATCCTGACTTCTTCAAGAGACTTACCGACTTTTTTGGATAATTATAGATTCATTCAAACATCAATAAGGAAGCAGAGTTGCAAGAATCATACACGAAGTTTTACGAGTCTGGAGGATTTGGCGTTAATCAAAATCCCCAATTGAATCATCATGATGCAGAGAGGAGGAAATGAAGTGTCTGGGAAAAAAGGGAAATTCGTTTTCAACCATGACTTTATCTACAAGATGCCTGTGCACTTTGGTGGCGATCCTTTCTACCCGGTAAGGGTTGTCTACGGAGACAATACCGTTATTACGGTGGAGTATGAGACGGACGAAGAAGCTCTACTGAACCACATCCCTGAAGATTTCGAGCTCAAAGAACCTATCGTTACCGTTCAGTACACCAATTGCCGGGATGTAGACTGGATGATTGGGGGAGAGTACAGGCTCATCCAGGTGACGACACCTGTGAAGTATGTGGGAAACTCAGATGGTCTCGAAGGAGTCTATGCGCTTGTCGTATGGGAGAACAAGACCTGCCCGATAATCGGGGGCCGTGAAGAGGACGGAGTACCGAAGGTGTTCGCAGATATCTCGTCTGAGCGCCATCTGGAAAATCATTGGTTTGTGGCGGCCAGCTACGAGCAGTTTACATTCCTGAAAATAGACCTCCAGAGAGGCGATGAGGTAAGTGAAGAAGATTTGGCGGAGTTGAACAAGAATCCTAAGATCAATCTCTTTGGGTGGAGGTATTTGCCTAATCTCGGAAAGGGCGGAGCTACCTTGAGTCATGCAACTCTCTATCCTCAGGAGGCCGTTTTCAAACAGATGTGGAATGGTACCGGCACGGTCGAATGGATCGGCCTAACATATGAGCAGCACCCATTGCAGTCAAGAATCATAAGGTCACTGAAGGCTTTGCCGATCAAAAAGATTACATCCGCGGCAATGGCAAAAGGAATAATTAAGTTGAATGTTGGCGATTCCAGGATACTTCCATAGGATATGAGAGGAGGAGGAGGAAATGAACGGATACTTTGAGAAGAAAGTGGCTGTAGTTACCGGAGCGGCTTCAGGAATAGGGCTTGGTATGACCGAAGAGATGCTTTCCAGGGGGGCAACGACTGTTTTTATGGCCGACGTTAATCAGGACAATCTCGATAGAGAAGCTAAGAGATTGAATTCGAAATACGCCGGTGAAGCTGTACCTTTTCTTACTGACGTCACAAAGGAAGATCAGGTTGAGAAGCTAATCATGTCTGCCAAGAAGAATGCAGGACATCTTGACTTCGTCTTCAACAACGCAGGGATCGGAATGACAATCCCGACCGAGATGGTGACTTTCGAAATCTGGAAAAAGGTTGTGGATATCAATCTCTGGGGAGTGATCTACGGGACCTACCATGCCATACCGATCATGAGAGAGCAAAAATCCGGCCATATTGTAAACACAGCTTCTATAGCAGGGTTGGTTCCGCTTCCATATCAAGCACTGTATGCAAGTACAAAGAGCGCAGTGAAAACCATGACGGAAAGCCTTTATTACGAGCTCTCTTACGAGGGTCTTAAATTCAGTGTTGTATGCCCGGGAAATGTGCGTACGGCTATATTTGGCGAGCTGACTCCCCCGCCGGATTCAGTGTCCGTTGAAGATGCGGTGAACTACATATTTGAGAAGATGGAAGAGGGAGATTTGCTGATTGTCTTCCCGCAGAGCATCCGAGATGCCGAACTGGCCTACAGAACAGACCGAGAGAAGTTCGACAAGCTCGCGTTTGATATGGCCGCAGAACGCCTTGAGAACTACAGAACCAAAGGAACCTACTATTGATCGGAATGAATGCCCATGAAACTGACAAAAGTATTTAGCGAATCGGAGCTTTCTCTGGAAGTTGTAATATTGATGATAGCCGGGCTCATTCTTCTCATTACTGGCATGCTGCTCTTCCCTGTTGCTACAGGCGGCCTACCCTACTATGAGAATGGTCTTTACGGTCTTCTGTTGGTGATGTTCTCGCTGCAGATAATTTCAATGGGGAAAACGCCCTTTGGTGACTTGAAACGATCAAAGCTCGTCGTGGCTGCAGGAATTATCATTGGTGGAATTGGAACGATAACTTGTTTCATTCCAGATGCCTTCAACGATATCCCCAGGCTTCTGCTATTCCTTTTCTTTGGCCCCGGAGGAGCTTTTCTGCTTGTTCAGATGGTTCTGTCAAAGGATAAGCTCAGAGCATGGTCCGAATATGGGGGGATCTTCCGACATTTGATAGCTGGATGTACGGTGGCATACGTTTCATCGATTCTCATATCGATACTCCTGTGGAACCAGAGTCTTCTAAGTGTTCAGATGACGGCGATCTTGGTTCTGATCTATGGAGCCGCCATTGTATATCTTTCTTTTGTTCTGAGAAAGATATACAGCACTTACCCACAAGAACAGAAAAGGAAAGACAAAGAAGTAGAACTACCTATGGACAGGGCGATGATTCTATTCACAAGTGTCTTCATGATAATTCTTGGTGTGCTGTTGATTCCGGTAAATCTCGGGCTTCTGCCTTTTTCGGGAAGTGCCCAGCTTGGTTTGCTGATGATGATTTTCGCTATCCAGATGATTGCCTCGGGAAGCACCCCGATAGGAGTCTTTCCAAGATCGCTGCCTGTGATCTTGATCGGGTTTTTATTTGCATCCCTTGGAACTGTATCGTGCATTATCCCGGAGATCTTGGTCTATCCGCTCACCCTGCTTGTCGGTGTCCTGAATATTTTGGGAGGGGCGATTTCAATAGGCAAGTTCCTTGGTCGGCAGGCGAGCGGAACGGGTGGAGGAGGCAGTAAGATACCCGGTATACTTGTTAAGCTGACCGTCGCCCAGCTCACTCTTAATGTTCTTGCAATCACATTTGGATTATCAATGCTGATTTCTCATCTCTTGCCGGGATTGGTTATTGGCGTGGTCTTGGCGGCTAATGGAGCTGTGCTTCTGTACTTACTTCACGTTCTGTTCGTTATAGATAGAATACAAAAGGAGGTGGAACTCGGAAAATCGACATAGTTTGGATCAAATCCACAGATAAACGCTGAGAAACGCCACCTATTTACCATGACTGTTTCTGAAAACAAGTCTTCACTGAGAGCTACCCTGATCTTTGAAAGGATTTTGGGAGCCGGATTCTGTGTACTTCACAGGTCTTCGTTTATCGCAGTTGCTTGCTCCAAGAATCCTCTGTCTAATCTGGGGCTAAGGCTTTTTCTTCCCTCAGTCGAAGCAATAACGATTTCACCCTCTTCACTTGAACCACGAAGGATTCAAGTCTGCTTTCGACGGTCGGAGTGAATGGGTTTCCGTCAGACTCAAAGAAGAGTGTCGGGATATTGCCGGCAAGATCAAAGACCTCTCTTTTGAGCTTGTTCGAGTTTCTCCTTTGGTGATCTAGTCCTCTTTCTGCAATGGCTTCTGCAATCCTGGTCGGCATACATCCAAATGGGCCTATAGAAATGACTCCGTCATATCTGTCTATCGATTCGAACAAGACGGCTCCTAGAGTGAGGACTGCTTCTCCTGTAAGCTTGGGGTTCAGAAAGTCCTTTGAGACATCTACCATACCTTCAATATCAACTAAGTGCGCTCTGTAAAGCCCACTTTTTTCGAGGACTTTTTTGACTCGCTTTTCTATAGATCGCTTTACAACAATTTCAACATGTTTCAACCCTCTCTTCAACGGTCCAAGCTCTGTTGGTACATATTTCTTCAGCAATATGTAGTCCAGATAGTAGATCCACTCTTCAATTGGTGAAGCATGCATAATTATTCCATTATCTGCAAAGAACAACTCGAGTGATTTTCTGGAGAACTCGTCGTTTCTAACGTATATCTCCCCTGAAAGCAGAACTTTTGGTGTCGTTTCGAAATCGCTCTTTAGAGGGATCCTTGAGATCTTCTCGCAGATTGTCTCCAATTTTCTGATTACTTCACCATATGAATCGCGTCTCAAGCTCTCACGAAGAATCTCGCGAGCTTCTCTGGATGCTTCGATAGCCTCGTCTCTATTTGAGGCTAGCGTAAGAAGGGCATTTTCAACATTACAGAACTCGTCAGCCATGATCATGCTTGTCCATATTCTCAGTTTAGTTTGAAGGCCCATGCCCGCATAACCGTTCTCAGAATTGAGGGAGAACAGTAGAACATTGCTTGCATTGTTCTTGTCCAGCCAAAGATCTATGTAAGTACTGTACTGACCAAATCGGCAGGGGCCGCGAGTATCAGGCATGAAGTACATTATTACGCTTTTGTCGTCCTTGTTTTCCTCAAGGTAGCGAATAAGGCTTCCTAGAGTCAGGTGAAAAGGCAAACATTCCTTGGATAATGAGTTGGATTTTCCCAGCTGAAACTCTAATTCTGTCGGTCTCGGGAGAACGTGAGTGTTGATGCCGACCTTTTCGAAGGCAGCAGCCATGAGCTGAGCTGCAAACTCGCCCATGGTAGGGACGATTACTTTGACCGAAGGATCTGTAATGGGAATGTGTCTTCCGTCCTGCAGCTCTATGCTGAATGTCCCGTTATTCGTTATCAGTTTCGGTCTCTTCGCCCGTTTGCTTTCTACTGGCTCCGCGTTCCTTTCTATGGAGCTTCTAACTACATCGGCGAAGGCTTCGATCCTGGTCTCCACTCCGGCATCCGATGTATGACTATCCAGTTCCAGAATCAGGGATGGCTTTTTCCCCATAATGTCTCTAAAGAAGGAGATCAAAAATGAGTCAGGTCCGCAGCTGAAGTTGGTTATGTAGAGTGCGAAGAGCTTTGGATTATTTTTTACATATCTGGCCGCCTTTAGGTTCATCTCACCCCATGCCCAGTACATTTTCTCATGTGACCTTTCGTTTTCATAAGGGAGAGCGTCAAAAGTCACTACAGGAATTCCGCGTGAAGCAAGTTTTTCCGGGATTCCCATGTTGGCGTCACTGGAAAAGGCATTGTATGATCGGCCGAAGATCACGACACCGAAATCCGATCTCGCGACGTTTTCAAGAAACCTGTTCCCAATCTCCTTTATCCTTATAACGCTATCTTCGTAGGATTCTACTCCATTGGAAAAAGCGTTCAAAGCTTCTTCGCGGTTCCTTCCCAGTGACTTCGCAAGTAAGACGAACTTCTCTTTCTCTTTTTCGAAGCCCTGCGAAAAATCGAAGAAATCTGTCAAAATCCTTTTCGACCCGAGCTCCTCAAAACTCCCCATTAGCCAGTCCGGTTCGCTCTGCACAAATGGGCAGAACACCGAGTTTTCAACGGAGTTCGCAACCTCTAAACCCTTGACTGCTGGAATGAAGAAATAGTCGGGATTCATCTCCAAAAGATCATACATATAACCATGTGACAGTTCGACTGGAAAACAGAATTCCGATTTCTTTCTATCCCAGCCTCTGGGGTCGGACTTTTCCGGTACGACGATTTTAAACCCTAGACTTCTGAAGAAATTTGAGAAGAGAGGGAAGAGAGTATTCATAGAGAGAGACTTGCTGATTCCTATAGTCTCGATGCCCTTTTCGTCTGACCGTTCAAAGACTATCTTCTCTCTATCGGTAGTATATATGTATTCGTTTCTGTTTATGGGAAGGTTAAGACGAACATTTTCATACTTGTTGCAAGCACCGCCGAAGGGAAACTTCTTCCCTCCAACTTCAATTATGCGGATCGGACACTTTCTGTCGCATTTCTCTGCTCCACCGTCACAAATGAAGGTATTGAGATAGCGCACTTCTTTTGAGATCAAGTCAACCAGCTCAAAGCGTTCTTCTTCCAATTGGCCTTGTTCAAGCTTTTCCTTAACCATGAGTGATACACCAAATGCGCCCATGAGTCCGGGATGAGGTGGGACGATTATCTCCTTCCCAGTAACTGCCGCCATTGCCACGGGGACAGCACGATTGAGACATACGCCTCCCTGCATAAAGACCTTTTTCCCAACCGGTCTCATAGCTTTCACTCTGTTTGTGTAGTTCAGACAGATAGAGTAAACCAGGCCGGCGCAGATATCTTCTCTGGAGATGCCTTCGTTAATCGCAGTCTTAATATCGCTGCTGATAAAGGCCGCACACTGATCGCTGAAGTTTGGTGGAGATTGCCCTTTAAGCGCATAGTCTCCAATCTCTCTGTAATCTATGTTCAGAGATTCCTTTGCAGATTCTTCGAGAAATGACCCCGTACCCGCAGAACAGGCTTCGTTCATTGCATAATCCAGGGCAACCCCATTGGATAAGAAAGTGTATTTGGCATCCTGACCGCCAATCTCAAATATCGTGTCGACTTCTCTATCAAAGAATGAGGCAGCCCTTGCGTGAGCCATGATCTCATTGTAAACGGCACTCGTCTCGCAGAAAAGGCCAACTATCTTTCTTCCAGAACCTGTAACCCCGAGACCAATTATTTCGACAGGAACATCGAGCGAAGCACGAATCTCTTCAAGACACTGGCGTGTAGCGTTTATTGGATCTCCCATAGTCCTGAGATATGAACTAGCAAGAATGGTATTGTCCTTGGTTCTCATAACAACCGCCTTGGTTGTAGTTGAGCCAACGTCTATACCGAGAATGCAAGAATCACCGTCTTCAGCTGTCTCGAAAGGCATCTCCTTGAAATCGACCATGTCTACAAACTTTGAAAGGGGCTCATTCTTGGGGAAAGTCATTATACCTTCCTTGAAGACAGTCTCTTTATCTATCTCGATTTCTTCGAGAGCACTGGCATGTAGATAAGCGCCGAAGGCCTCAAAGAAGAGAGCCTCATCAGGTATGGTAATTTCCGCGATTTCTTTCAAGTGATTCAGCACAAGCCGGTTTTTTGTTACTCCACCAACTAGAAGTATCTTCTTTACACCAGCCCTGTGCATGAGCTCACCGATCTTGTCGGACATGACCTTTCCAAGACCATTGAGAACCGATTCTTTAGGTGTTCCCTTGTTAAGAGCATGAGTACAATCGCTCTTGCAAAACACGGTACACCTGGAAGAAAGCTCGTAAATCTCGTTTGTTTCCACTGCGTTTGCTGTATCCAGTTCGACATCCATTCGCTTTAGTTGCTGGAGAAAGAACTCTCCAGTTCCTGAAGCGCATTTGCTTCCTGTGAAGACGGCTGTGATGTTTCCCTTATCGTTTAGCTTATACAGCGTGAAATTCTCTCCGCCCACGCTCACAATTGCCTCATGATCTCCGTACTTGCTTTTCAGTTCTTTGTAGGCAAATTCAGTGGCTTCAACTTCGGGGATTTGGGGAAGATTCAACAGCCTTCTTCCTTTCTTTCCAGTTACTACGACTACTCCTCTTTCAAGGATTTCCGGAAGAAAGCTTTTGAGTACTCTTAGTGGATTTCCTTCATGCAAAAGCCTTCTGGGAGTTTGACCATCATACCAGGAAATAGTGCTTGAGCCTATGCAAAGTCCAGCTCTATCCAATTGACTCGCCCCGGGGCTTTGAAAACGCTACATAAGATGTTAGAAGCATACTGATTAATGATAGCACGTATAATTCTATTTAGTTTAACGCTCCGAAAAATCATTACTGCGTTTGTACGGTCTCAACTCAGAGATTGGCTCACTTAATAGCAAAAGCTAATTATGATAGTCGGGCTGGCATTCATTCCTATATTCTGACTTTATTACTCCAGGAGGACAGTATAGAGGATCAAGGGCTCTTGGTGAAGGCAGATACATTCTCAAGGACAAAGAAAAAGGTCCATTGGGCGCGGGGAGCCAGTTGCTTTCGAGATCAGGGCCTGGCGAATCATGCTGGATATAGATGTCGAGAGACCCGTCATCGTTGTATGACAATCTTGACCGATCACCTATTGAGTATCTGTTAATTGGATTAGGCACCATGAACTGGTCTTCATCGTAGATTGTGATGGACCAGAATCCACCCGGTCCAACGGGTGGAATTTCGTTGCTTTCAAAATGGATCAGGTAATTGTACCTTGAGCCATCATAAGATTCTCCATCGGCATCTGCATAACTTATTGGATAGTAGGTTTCCTCAAGATCGCTCCCATAGAGACCCATGTAAGCGGCCGAAGCTCGAATCTCATACTTACCCTGCATCTGGTTTCGATTACCGAAGACTCGCTTTGTGAGACTCCAGCCATTCTTAGTAGTTCCCAGCAGTTCACCCGGTCTGAGAATAACTTCCATGGCATCTTCAATCCCTTGCTCAATTGCAGCCCGTATTTCGGAATTAAGATCTGCTTCGTCAAACGGAAGATTCGGTCCGATTCCAATAAGGCTGAATCTTTCGATCAAGGCTTTCTCAGATGGATGAATTTCTAGCTGACCTAGAAGGAAGTTCAGATAGTAGATAAAACCGGCCGACTCGGCTCGTTCCTGTCTGAAGACCGGAAAAGTGTCTGTTCTTACAGATTTAGGGGCTTCATAACCAAGAAAGGAACTCAGGGGCTGGATTAGAAAGCTTTTTTGAATTTTGCGTATCGCATCAATCTCACCGGATATCTCTGGGTTTATTGAAATCCTTGCTAGACACAAGACAAAGTTTCCTTCGCTGGTGAATACTTCATCAATGCTCTCGGGAACTTCTACTAATGACTTCGGACCGGTGATCAAGAAAGTCCTTGCCCCGCAACCGGTGGTTCTCGTTCCTGCATATGCGAAGTTATGAGTATACATGTCGACAAACTGTAAGGAGTAGTATCTTTCGCAAATAGCAGGTATCTGAATTATGATTGGTTCAGCTCTCAAATCAAGCCATGCAGCCGAGAACACTGTATCGTTGTTCGGGCGGACAATCTCTCTGAATTCAGGCCCAAGCAAACCTTTGCTATGCTTGAACCGGTTGAACGCATCTGGTATCACGGCCTGCAGAGTCATTGTTCGGAAATTCTCAAGCATTGGATAAGCGAAAATATACGCCTGTCGTGCGATTTCCCTTGCTTCGTCGCAGTTGTTCGTTGCCGGAGTCGATCCTGCGCCTAAGAAAGCGAACAAGAACACAACCACAGACAGCAGGGTAATTAACTTCTTAAGATCCATCTTCGAATCCCCCATGTGAACTACCTGGTGTTGCAAATGGAAGTGGTCATACCAAGTACGATTATGAGCTCTATGAATGGTCTGTTTTCACATCACTTTATGCTAATCACATTATACCTGTATAAGATACAGAAAACGGGACATAGATTCTCCCGCTTATCTGACTGTATATTGGGCGAAATTGTTTGGGCAAGTAACAGATCGGAGTAATCAACTGTTAATTGCTTTGGCTTTACCTCCTGAAAGTGATACAAGTGATGCCCATAACTGTGCGGTTTGACTCGAATGAGATAGGGGAAGCATTCGCCCTGGCTGAGCTAACATCGTTCTACACTGATCAGAAGATGCGTCCTTGACTGTAACGCATCGTAGTAATATTTGATGAATGTTGGAAGGATCACATGAATGTGAAGGGAGTTGCAGAGCTCACCGGTCTCTCCGTTCGGGCGCTTCAGCACTATGACAAGATAGGACTTCTAAGTCCCAAGCGCAATTTGGCAAATGGATACAGGGAGTATTCCGAAGGAGATCTAGATAAACTTCAGCAGATTCTCTTTTTCAAACAGTGTAGCTTTTCTCTGGAGAGGATCGAGAAGCTTCTAAGCAATCCAAGGTTCGATAGAGAGAAGGCCTTAGAACTTCAGAAGAAGAACTTGATTCTTGAGAAAGAGAGAATTGAAGCTATGCTCAACACTCTTGAAAAGACGCTCAAAACTATGAGAGGGGAAGATTCGATGAGTCAAAGAGAAAAGTTCAAAGGATTTGATTTCTCTTACAACCCATATGAAGAAGAAGCTAGACAACTTTCTGGTGACGAGACAGTCGAAAAAAGCAACGATTTTATCGCATCGAAGAGCGATCGGGAGAGGAATGACATGGAGAAGACACTAGATGAGCTATTTAGAGGGCTAGCGGAGATTAGGGACGAAGTTCCCGATTTAGCCCGCGCCCAGGAAGCAATCGAGAAGATGTATAATACGTTCAACGAAAGCTTTGAACATTACAACACCATTGAGTCGTTTGCCGCCTTGGTACAGATGTACGTGATAGATGAGCGGTTCAAAGTGAACATAGATGAGTTCGGTGAGGGCCTTTCATAGTTTCTTTCCAGGGCAATGCAGAGATTCGTCGATCGGCGCCTTGAAAGTGGTCGAGAGCAATAGAAACTCAGACTAGATGACTTTGAGGCCGAAGACTATTGGAGTAACCCCAGGTTCCAAACAGACATCGCGCGATTTCCTAGAACAGGTCCTGAAATTGGGACTCGCAGTTTTTTCCAAATAGTCCAGAGTTATTTCTTGTGCTCATTTTCGCGTTTAGACGCATTGAGTTGCAGATATTCTCTCCAAGACTCAGGTCAACTGAATTGGCACTTCCTGATCTGTCGTGAAAGACCCTGATTTTCGGAACGGTCGTTATCGGCATCATTGTGGTAAGCTATAATTCAGATGAATAGCTAATTATACGGTTGTCTCTTGTAAGCGGCACATTATTAGGGCCAGAGTCGAGATAAGATCTGACGAAAGGACTGACCGCTATCGATGAAACCAGTTTCTTAAAGGGTGGGGGAGATTGTTTGAACGGGAAAGTTGTTACCTTTCAAGGTGAACACGGTGCTTATTCAGAACAGGCTATAAGAAAGCTTCTAAGAGAATCCCCTGTCACTATTCCGTGTAGATCGTTCCAGGAGATGCTGAATCTTGTTCAGGATGAAAAAGCAGACTACGCAATTCTCCCCGTGGAAAACTCGCTGGCCGGTACAGTGATTCCTGCCTACGATGCTTTGGTGGCTAGTGATCTTCTTGTCCAGGCAGAGGTTATGCTTCGAATTGAGCATTGCCTTATGGCTCCAAAGGGTAAAACGATTTGTGACATAAAATACGTGATTTCTCACCATCAGGCGTTGGCACAGTGCTCGGAACACCTGGAAAAAGAGGGCCTTATGGCGAGAGAATACTATGACACTGCCGGCGCAGCGAAGGACCTGGCGGTTTGCGAGATGGAGTCGACAGCTGCAATTGCCAGCGAACTCGCGGCCAAAACTTATGGGCTTGATATCTTAAGGAGGAATTTCGAAGATCTCGATACAAATACAACCAGATTCTTCTTAATGGGTAGAAAGTCCGTGCCATGTATTGGAAAATGCAAGACATCTATTGTATTCACGACGGAACATAAGCCAGGTGCCTTGTTCAGTGTCCTCCGAGAGTTGTCAGATCGCAATCTGAATCTGACGAAAATCGAATCAAGGCCTTTCAAGAGAGAGATGTGGCACTATATATTCTTTGTAGATTTTGAAGGAACGGTAGCTGACAAACAAGTGAAAGAGGGAATCAAGGCAATCAGTGACCGTTGCAGCTACTTCAAGTTCGTGGGTTCATATCGCTCTGCCAACCACGAGATGTGAATTCATCAACTGATGTTCCAAGTCCCCCAGGTCAAGAAGCTGACGTTCTTGAGAAATAACCAATAAGAAATAAGAGTCATGAATTTCCCCTGAAGCCTTCCCGACTTCTGTTGAGACTAAAGACCCAATGTTGTTTCACAATAATTCTATCTTCTTCAAGAGTATGCTCATGAAGCTGGAAATTATAGCTACCGACCATTTCTAAATCTCATGGTAAGCGAGCGCCTTTGGCTGATTTGTAATTCGGATGCCTTGTGTTGAGAATAGATCGCAGAGGGTTTCTTTGTCACTTGTCGGTTCTTACGATCCTGAAACCAACAACATATATTCCAATTTCCCCACTTACTTCCTCTCGATAAGGAACCCTTAGAAGTCTTGCGATATTGAAGTAGCTGCCTCCTCTAATCATGAAGTCCGTGCTGCCATCTATTGGGACGTAGGGATTTGTAGTTGAGTCAGCAGTGTATTCCTGGAAGGGTTCAGTACACCATTCGAACACATTGCCACTCATGTCGTGTATTCCCAACCCGTTGGGCTCCTTCTCTCCGACGGGCCATGTTGAGATACTATCTACAATGTCATTGTGAGCATTCTCTCGGTACCATGCGACTTCATCCGGATCATTGCTTCCTGAGTACTTAAACAATGACTCTGAATCTCCGCCTCTTGCGGCGAATTCCCACTCAGCTTCCGTGGGCAAGCGGAATCCAATTACCTCAGACGGGTCATCTGTAATGCCCCCCGCTTGGTCAAGTAGATTACCGAATTCGTCATACGCTCTTGCCAGTCCGGCTTTGTCGCTCAACCAGTTGCAGTATTCAGTTACCTCATACCAGGAAACGGAAATAACTGGTCTCCTTTGCCTTCCCCAGGAGAAATCTTTAGGTTTAGTTATGTCCATATCATCACAGAAAGCATCGAACTCATCAAAGGTGACCTCATACTTTCCGATGAAGTAGTCGTAATCTATAGTTACTTCGTGCAGAGGTAATTCATTCTCGTATCCGTCTCCCCAGTTGTCCCCCATTGTGAACTTTCCGCCTTCAACTAATATCATCTCTTCAATGGCAACGAAATTCCAGGAGATGATATTTGAGAATGTACCTTCGTTGTCTTCGGCCTTCACCTCAAATGAATGAACCCCTGTTCCGTAATCATTCCAGACGTATTCTGTTTCAAGTCCATAGTCATTCCAACCTGCTTCATCGACCATGACGTAGTACTTCGCAATCGTGCCGTCTGGATCCGATGCACTCCACTCGAGAACGTTCGCTGAACAATCTATTACTCCTTCAGACCCACCGATCTTCTGGAGAACTGGCGGCTGGTTTTCCCTGGGCTTCTTACACCCTGCAAGCATCACTGCAAACACAACTATCAGCAGTAGTATCAAGAGTCTCTTCATTTCTTCTTAACCCCCTTTTCTTTCGGTAATCGATTGAGAACATATTATACTCATCATATTGTTTCTCCTTACTCTATCATCTTCTAATGCGAGTTCAGAAGTATCGCTACTGAGCGATTCTACCGATTCTGAACCCGGCTAAGCTTGCGAAATCCGTGGGAAGGGCAGCAAACCTATAAGATACACGGATATTTTCTTCGGGAAAGGCCCAGCAACCGCCTCGACAAATCCGGTGAGTTCCGCTGGAAACGTACGGATTTGTTTTTTGAGAAGCGGTATATTCAGAGTAGAAGTCTGTGCACCACTCGAGTACGTTACCGCTCATGTCATAAATACCAAGAGCGTTTGGTTCCAGCTGGCCAACCGATTGGGTCTTCTCGTTGGAGTTGTAATCGTACCAGGCTACCAGTGAAGGGTTGTCGCTTCCAGACCACTTGTATTCGGAATCATGTTTTCCTCCTCGTGAGGCATATTCCCATTCGGCTTCCGTCAACAATCTGTATCCCAGTACTTCTGTAATGTCCGTCGTTACCTTTCCCTCTGAATCGAGCAACTGACCTTCGTTGACTTCGCAACGAGTTATGTAGGCAGGAGGCAGGCCATCCTTTTCACTCAACCAGTTGCAGTATTCTATTGCCATCCACCATGGCACATTGATTACGCGCCTGCTGCCCATTCCCCAGCCTTCATCGGAGGGAATTACGGCTCCCTTATCTACACAGAACTCGTTGTACTCGTTGAAAGTGACTGGGTACTTCCCCACAAAGAAATCGTAGGCGAGTTCAGCCGGATGGGTTGGTTTCTCAATATTTAAGCCGTCGCCCCAGGTGTCTCCCATGGTGAAAGAACCCCCGCTCACAAAGTCGAAGTCTCCCAAATAGGGTTCAAATAAGAGGAAAGTGAAAGTCCAGATTATCGGTTCAGAAGCGAGTCCTTTGTCATCTTTCACCCTGACCTCAAAAGTATGATCTCCTTCTTTATAACCGCACCAGGTATAACTGGTCTTTGTACCGTGATCAACCCATTCTCCGCTGTCTGTCCTATACTGATACAAAGAGACGTAGCCATCGTCGTCATAACCGATCCACTCAAATGTATTGCAGACATCAAGAGTGTCGCCAGAAGGTCCGGAGGATTCTTTCTCGATCAAAGGTGGTTGATTACTCCTGAATATGCATGAGGGCGTCAAGAACAGTACAATTGATAGGAAAAGGGCAAAGAAAAACAGTTTGAGTTTCATTGTGTTTCCACCTCCATGAAGCGCTGGTGCTGAGATAGGCCGAAATTGCAGAAGGAGGCAGGTGCCAACTCATGAAGTGCCCCTCTTCACTTCACAGGCCAAATGCTGAGCACAACAACGCCAAATAAGTGAGTTCATCTATTCGAGAACGTCTTGTCGGGTAGATCTCAGAACCAATGATCAAACAAATTGCATCTGGCTATGCGCCAAAAGAGAATCTAGTGGGGAATTCAATGAAGTGAAAATACTGCAGACTTCAACAAATAGTCGATTTCTCGTCGACGCCACAACTACATACTATCAGACTTCTCTTTCTCAGCAGAGGTGAATCTACAGTTGTCGCCTTTTCGCGATACTGTCTAAGCATTTCGTGAATGAGCCTTAAGAAGAACAGTCACCGTTTTGTATGAATTGCTCTTATTACCCTTCACGATGAGTTCGTTGCCCACAATATCGGCGTTCTCGGCTTCGATTTTCCTGGATGCCATAATAGGAATGGAAGTAATCTTTCCCGGCGATCTAACAATCAGCTGCCAGTAGTCAGATTCCGATATTCTCCTAATTGCTATTATCCTTGGTTGTGAACTCTTCTTGCCTTTGGCGAGCTGTGGTTCGATTGGAAGGACCAAGAACGGAGCTGTATAAGTAATCGAAATGTCCAGCTTCTTTCCCGATATACTTGTGTCAAGTTCAACTCTCTTTGATGTGATTCCGTCGAGGGTTCTTACGTGAAGGGGTTCGTTGTTGACAGAAATCCCAACATCACTTGATTGTTTGGGTATCCACGGTGTGAAACGTACAGGGATTTCCTTCTCCATATGTATTCTAAAGTGCTGTGTCACTTCTATCCAGTCACTAATCAGTGTCGTACATTCATATGACAACGCCAGACAGTTGCTCCCCAACGCTAGACAGGGAGCTTCCACTCTCCTGAGGTTCAACGGTATTGAGGGCTGAAAGTCAATGATACCCTCGATCATGTTCGGAGCGAAGCCAAGCACACCTTCGTAGAAGGGTTGAAATCCCATCGTTTCAGACCACGCCTGATGAGGACATATCCCGGACAGTGAGTAGGTATTTCCGTGTAGAACTTCCGGGATATACCCTGATGAGAAGTCCTTATTTGTGTATAGATTGGCAAGCATGTGATTGTGAGCGTCAAGATCCGCCCCAAGTCTGAACTGAGCCAAAGCAGCCCAACCGGTAAATAGAGGCCAGACGCTTCCCTCATGATAGCCTTCGGGATTGAATATCCCTGAGCTCTTCCCAATTATTCTTACCCCCCAGTCAGTGGAAAAGTCATCACAAGCCAGATCTTCGATCTGGGCGGAGATTCTTTCGTGAGGCACACAGTTGAAGATCAAACCCATTGAAGACATAATCGTTCTGAATTTCATTTGCTTTCCCGCTTCATCTATTCCTAGAGCAAAACCCGTCTCAGGATCGTATAGTTTTTCGAGGCCAATCAAGCATCGTTCTTGTAGATCTGACAACTGAGACTTAACCTTTTCCTCTCCAAGATGACTGGAAAGCGTTCCTATGCCCCTGAGAGCTGCAATCCATATGCAGTTCAAATAGAATGAGGCCTTTGCGCCGTACAGTTTTCCCCCTTCGACCCAGCCGTGGCCAGCAATAGTGTTTTCAATAAGACCGTCACCATCTGAATCGGTTTCTGAGCAGTAGTCTAGAGCTTTCTCTATTCTGCCCCAGTTTTTCCTTGCAAATTCTATGTCGCCGCTCTGCATGCAGTACCTATACATCGCGTAAAGATAGAGGGGAGTGGAGTCGGCGGCGTCATAGTGAACAACGTTGCTGGTAGTGAGTTCATGATAGATCTTTCCATCGATTCTCTGGAATTTCATTAGAAGTTCTAGGTTCTCTTTGACGGTGGTGAAGTCCCCAATGTCGAGAAATGCCAGTGAGCACCAGAGGCTGTCTCGGCCGAAGTACCAGGCGTAGCCGGGCCTCGCACTGAACCAGCCCGGTCTACTTGAAGCATATCCTGCTACAATGCCTGTTCCAAGATTCGGTACGGTCACTCTGAACTTGATTGCTCCTATTCTTGCCATGTCAAGAGCCTCATTGAGTCTTGAGTCATCTGTTATGATCCGCCCCTTCTCGAGGTACTTCAGGTAGAATTCGTTGGCCTTGAGTATCTCATCTTGCATATCGATTTGCTTCGGGAGCTCTTCGTCTTCGATACATGAGATCACCGAGAGCACGGCCGTTCCTGTCACTTTGCTACCAATCGTCACTGAGATCTCTTTGTCAATCCTATCCAGAGATAGTGATGATGGACTCGAGAAGATGAACAGGCTCTTGATCTGGCCGTCCTCGGTCTTAAGAATGAACCCGTTATCAAGTTTGGTGAACCGTTTTTCTCCGTTGAAAGCATCATCCATTGGCCACATTATCCTGAGATCAGATTCGATACGAATATCAATGCTGTGTTCTATGTAGTCGTAGAAATCGAACTGCAAGAACAGATAGGGGTTCTCTAGACTACAGAAGACGGTTATCTCTCCGCGGCAAAGCTTATATACGACTCTTTCGGGTGTGTAGAGAACCCTATTGAGCGCTTCTGACAAGTGTTCTCCATCTATAGAGAACTCCATGGATCTAAAGATTCGGAAGGGATGCACCCACACTTCTTCAATTCTATGGACAGAGAGATTTGCAAGAATACGTCGGCCTGTGGAATTGATGTAACCTCTTGCGTTTTCGATTTCGATAGACGGAACTGGCCAGTTAGTCACTGACAAGACTGATGGAAGTCTTTGATCTGAAGTCTCTGAAGTCTGAACAAATACCGAGTCCGATTCTATCCAGTATTTGCCTTGTCTGTTAGGAGAAAGCATCCAGAGGATGCTGTTCTCGATGAACCTTCGTGCTTCGGCATTATACGGATTATCGGGTTCCTCAAATGAAAAATAGCCTCCTATAGAGAGAACTGGAAAGCCTCCAATATCATGAAGCCAAATCAGTTTTCTCTCCCTAATATAGCTTATATATCTTTTCTCAACGGCCACTACCTTTGCTCTACTGCCAAGATAGTAGAAGACATTCGGTATCTTTTCAAGGCCGTTGAGATGGGTACTGTAGAAGCCTCCAAACAATCCTTCAAATAGAGGGTGGTTCTTATAGCATTGAAATCCCCTTTTGTCCCACGGAGAGCTGTCCATAAACACTCTTCGCTCTTCAATAGTGCCGGCATCCTCTACCCCAATCGTTTCAATAATTCTGACGGCCTTTCCTATCAGAATTATGGGTTTGGTGCCTATTGAGGGCGATAGAGATTTCAGATCCGGTACGATGTTGTTCAGTATTGTCAGTTCATTCTTATCGCAATCAACTCTCGCACTGGTTTGGTATCCAGCTTTCTGAATAATCTCAGCGAGGTGGTTCCCTTTCTCTTCAATGACACAGATCATCTGCAGTTTCTTACCTCGACCACAGTTCATCCTGAGAATATCTCTTTGAAAAGTCCAAGTGAGGCTCCCTTTGATACCAGTAAGCTACTGTGGCAATATCGTCCGTCAAGGGCTGGAATGTCCCGTCGGGATACCAGCCAAGCGCTTGCACTGTTACTTTGATTGAGTTGCTGAACCGTATGGGATCAGGAATATGCCAGCGATAGAGGCCGTGCCTGGGAACCTGTCCCTCATCTCTTTTCCATAGGGGGTAACCGCAGAAAGGAGCGGAGAAGGACTCACCAAAACACCATGCACCTCCAAAGTAATCTTCGGTTCCCGTTGTACAGATACTTGGGTCTTCTTCACCGTCAATGAAGAACTTGACTTCTCCCTCTCCCCACCAGCCATTTGAGAACTGAGTCCAGGAGGCAACCGTGCCCACATAATGACCGATGCCGCTAACACAGTCCAGGATTACGTGTTCCGGACACTCTCGAGTGGTCATCGATCTTCTCCATTCTGCATGGAAGTATGCGGCTGATTCAGGTATACTCCCCAGTGAGTAGTCAATCTGATAGAAGAAGTTTTGAAAAGGCTTTGGAGAGAGGTTCTCGACTTCAATTCTCGCGCAGTTTTCGAAAGGCATCGGCCAGTAGCAGTTGAATCCGCCCGATGGATTTACCGCCACAGGAAGCGAGTTAATATTGTATCTCAATCCGTGAGTGCAACCAAAGAAGTCTCCTAGCGGAGCTTCAACTGAAGGAGATTGTTCCCCATCCCAGTAGAACCTTATCAGGCAGCTTCTGTATGCGTTACTGTCAACGGTTATCCAGATGTGCCTTATAGTACCGGGTCCCTCAATTCTTGCCAGTTCGATTCTTCCCGTTGCTGGAAGCTCGATACAAGGTCTGACTTTCCACCCCTGTCCAAGCTTTCTTGCAGACCCCTTCCCTTCAGGACGTTCAAGAGCTCCTCCGGAAACACTTCCGTCGGGATTCTCCGCAGAAATCGATCGTGAGCATTCGTTTTTGATCTCACATATGTCACCAAAGAATGACAAGTTGATCACCCCTTTCTTCTGTTCTGCCAGCGACTGGCTACTTGTCGTAGCCCGATGTAAGTCTTATTCCCTGAACGATCCATTTCTGGGCGAAAATATAGACCAATATCATCGGAATAGACGAAAGAGCTGCAGCGGCCATCTGTGCAGGGTAGTTTGTTACGTATTGAGAGGAGAACATCGCTACGCCGACTTCAATAACTCGCATCTCTTTGCTTCTCGTAACTATCAATGGCCAGAAGAAAGATCTCCACTGTGAAAGAAAAGTGAAGGTCCCAACTGTTGCAATCACCGGTTTGCAAAGAGGCATGATTACTTTCCAGAATATCTGCCAGGAAGACGCTCCATCTATTCTCGCGGCATCTTCTATGCTGCTTGGAAGGCTAAGCATATACTGTCTCATGAGGAACATTCCCCAGATATTTCCAAGCGCTGGAACTATCATCGCCCAATAGGTATCAACCCAGTTCATCGAGTGCAGGATGATGAATCCCGGAATGAGAGTAACGACTCCAGGGAGAAGCATGAAAGTAATGAATAGTTTAAACATGAAATCTCGACCCGGGAAGTGTAAGCGAGAGAGAGCGTAACCGCCCATCGCTACCAGGATTATCTGGCCAATAAGCACTGCAATTGTTATGAATAAAGTGTTGAAGATATATCTTCCCCATGGTTGCGATTGCCACATTTCCACGTAGTTCTCCCAACGAAGAACATCCGGGATCAGCTTTGGTGGAAGTCTGTACATTTCAAACTCTGCCATGAATGAGAAAGAGATCATGAGAATATAAGGAAGTAGTGTGGATAGTCCGAGAAGAATTAGCAAAGCCATAATTACTACTTTGACGAAAATCGAGAAGAATCTGTTATTCATCTCATCATCTCCTCTCTAGAAGTAAGCCTGCCAGCTCTCTTTGCCAAAGAGCTTGAACTCCACCAGAGTCAGCGCGGCCAGCAACAGGAACAAGATCCAGGATTGTGCTGCGGCGTACCCCATTCTCATATCCACCCAGGCAGACTGCCAGATATGATAGAAGACGACATCTGTTGACCTAAGAGGTCCTCCCTGGGTCAAGACATAAATTGGAGTGAAGACCTGGAATGACCCAATGACGCTGGTGACAAGAACGAAGAGACTCGTCGGTTTGAGCAGTGGGAGCGTTATCTTCCAAAAAATTCTTGGTTTGCTCGCTCCATCAACTGCAGCCGCGTCATAGAAGTCCTTTGGAATGCCCTGGAGCCCAGCCAGGAATATGAGTAGTTGACTGCCAATAGCAGACCAAATACCGATTATCATCATTGATATCAGTGCGAACTGAGGTGATTCAAGCCAGGCTATTGGCTTTATTCCGACAAGGCCAAGAATGAAATTCAGGACCCCGAAGTCTCGATTGAAAATCCAGCGCCACACGATTGTAGTTGCGACCCCTGCAGTTACAACGGGAAGATAGTAGAGAACTCTCAAGACAATAGATAGCTTCCCCAGCTTGTTTACGGCAATTGCCAGGAGGAGAGAAATGAACATCCCTATTGGAACGTAAATTGAATAAACTGCCGTATTCTTCATTGCATTCCAGAACTTCAGATCTCCGAAGAGCTCAATGAAGTTCTCGAGTCCAACAAACGGCTTAGCTGCATCAACGATACTCCATCTTCTGAACGCGAGGAACAGCGCAAAACCCATAGGACCGACCGCCCACCAGACAAGGTGGACAAGAGCCGGCAGTAGAAAACCATAACCTATGAAAGTTCGTCTTATCAGTTTGTGAGACTCAATGTTTGTCACTATAAAGACGCTTACTATTACCATTACCAAAAGTACTAGAATTGCTCCTATGGAGAAGAATTGAATAGACAAGATAGAGTTTTCTCTAAGAGTCTCCTCGAACAACACAGTGAAATCGTATCCGCCAATACTCCGGCTTGCATATGTGTGAATCACATCATTGACTTTTGCAGAACCGGTTTCTATTCCATTTACTTGAGAAGATGTGACTGTCTCGAGATTCGAGATTCTTCTGGCAGTCAGATTAGAGGCGACCACTTCGCCTTCGTGCTGGACAATGAAGTTCGCTCCCGTACTTCGTCTCGATGTGTCAACGAAATCAACGAAGAATCCTTGGTCCCCCTTCAATACTAAATGATCAGCATCATTGAACCAGGCGTTTGCTCTCTTCAACCCAACGCCTTCGCTAATCCCTCCAAGAGCTTCACCAAAGACAAAGAAGGCGAATGAAGCGATCAGTACGATCGCAGGCAGATATGCTGTCAGCCCAAATATCATACGAGTACGCTTATTCAGAGCGGCGTGGGATGCTGCCTTCTTGTAGAATGAGAGCAAGACGAGAACGGCAAAAGCGAATGAAGCAAGAGCAGAGATCCACAGAAAAAGCGACAAAGAGGTGTATTTGTCTGCCCAATCCGCATCGGTTGTGAGAGTTGAGAAGAATCCAATTACATCCCAGTTGTCGGAATCATAGATCGCAATTGCGTTTATCAACGCTTTGCTTCCTTCAAATGAGATCTCCGCAGATTCTGGTCTTTGGCTGTTTATCGTTTTTCTGAAGAGACTACGAATCAAGTCGTCTTCTATTCTGGGCGAATCTCTGGGAACAGCAAAATCATTTTCGTCACCGAAGTAAACGACGAAATCTCTTTCATACGTTTCACTTGCTTTGTCGAGAAGATCGTCAAATCTGTCGAGAACAACCAGAAGGATATTGTCGTCAAGTAGGCGTATCCCAGTCTGAATGTATGTTTCATCACCATAAACGACGAGCTCAGTCTTCGGATATCCAATCGAAAAGGTGAGATTTTCGAAAAACAGAGAGGAAGATAGACTATCCGGCGCAAAATAACCAAAGTCATCAATCAGGTTGCCTGAGTAATCGAACAAGCCAGCAAAGACAACGTCATCTGAAAAACTCTCGAGTACGGCAGTGACTAATTCTGGCCTCTCAATCAAAGGATCCATCTCCAGGTCGATGTAGGCCGTCAGGTTTTGGTAGTTGAGTTTGAAGCTTCTTAGCAAAGAAGCCTCACTCTCAACCAAGAAGTCATTGAGGCCATTTCTGGCATAGAAACCCAAAATGGCAAATGCCGATATCATCAGAAGGCCAACAAACACCAGTAACCCGACAATGATCTTGTAGTGCCTCAAAGCCATCCCTCCCGGAAAACGAGGGGCAGTGCAGACTGCCCCTCAGATGAAGAAATCAGTTTTCACCCTTTTCGATATACGTGTCCATTGTTGCTGCAGCCCAATCCATTGCCTGCTTGACGGTCTCTCCACCTACGTTAATCCTGTCAAATGCCTCTGCCCATGTGTCTTCGAACTGCGGTCTATAGTATTTCGTCTGAGAACCAACCGGGACTCTTGCAAAATCAAGCATCTTGATGAAAGCTGCGTCGAGTTCGTCCTGAGCTGCCTGTAGCTCTGCGATGTCCTTTATTGCAGATATTGCTAGTCCGCCTTCTAAACAACGTTTGGTTTGAGCAAATTCGCTTGAGAGAAATGCAGCAAGCTTTGTCGCGCCTGCTTTGTCGGGAGCGTTGACAGGGACCGCCCAACCGGAAGCGTAGGTTACAGTTGCTCTGCTTTCAGGACTTGCGTAAGGTATTGGTGCAGCTCCAACAACCAGGTCAGCCCCCTTCGCAATCTGACCTCTGATTGACACGTTGAACCATCTACCTGTGATAACCATCCCCACTTTCCCTGTATAGAAGAGTGCAGAAGTTCCGCCCAAAGAGCTAGCCTCTTGAGGAGAAGGTGCATATCCCTTTGAGAGGAGGTCGATGAAGAAGCCGTAATTATTCACGTTCAGATCGCTGTTGAGATAACCAGATGTCTGAGTGAAGTCCGGGCTGAAGACCTCTCCGCCGCCTGCCCAAAGGAGTGGTACAACAACACCGACCCATGACGGGAAAGCAAAGCCCCAAACGTCGTTCTTTCCATCACCAGTAGTGTCCTTGCTCAAGAGACGAGCGGTCTCTGCAAATTCTTCCATTGTCCAGCCATCTTGAGGAGGATAAGGCACGCCAAGTTCATCAAAGACCTTCTTGTTGTAGAATATACCAATTGGGCTCGTGTCCTTTGGAAGGGCGTACAGACTCCTACCCGATCTGAAGATGTCGACAAGTACTGGGAAATACTCGTCCAAGTTGGTGCCGCTTGCACCTTCTCTGCTCAGCCTGCTGATGAAAGGATTGATGTCTGTCAAGTAGTTGCCTTCGACAAATGCAGGAATCATCTCGGCATCAAGCAGAATGACATCGGGTGGAGTTCCCGCTCCGATGTCGGTCAGGATTTTCTGGTAATAGTCGCCTGGAACCGGTTCGTAGACTACCTCATACTCCGGATTCAGCCTCATGAATTCGGCAATGATTGTTTCGTCAAGAGCTGCTTCTTCAGCGCCTGCCCAGGTCGTGACTCTGAGCTTGGTTGCTCCCAGTACAAGTGAAGAAAGCAAAATCAGAGCAATCACAAGAGAACCCTTCAGATATCTTGCCTTTTGCATACTCCCACCTCCATTTTGATTACCTGTCCGCTAGAATGCGGGTGATTAATTGATTACAGTTGTTTCCCCACCAAGCTGAATTTCAACTGCGCCACTATTCGAAACAACTCTGACTTGCCTTCCTGCAACCTCCAGATTATCGATCTCGAAATCAAGGTCGAAGGGAAATGGATCAAATTCGATTCCATTCTCAGAAATATCAATGCCTACAACGTATCTGATCAGAAGATCGATTATCCATGAATGCTGGTAATCATCGACACCTCTGTAGATACTCGGCCTTCCGTTGAAAGGGTTATAGTGTTCAAAGCAATTCGGTCTTCTTGGATCACCGTCAAAGAACATCATTTTGATGAACTTCTCGATAATCTCAACAGTCTTTTCGCGAAGGAGTGGGTCTTTGAATCTTCTTGCACATATTCCTAGAACGTCTACGATATGGCTGTTTGTCATTGGCCATACTCTTCCGTTCCAGGGGCAGTTGTGTCTTTTGCCTTTCCATTCGGCCCATTGACTGAAGGAGTGATCATCTAGACTTGTTGCTGGTACTGGGAACTCGGTCCAGAACTCTGCTGGATTGAGCAGATGCTTCTTGAGACCTGGAATGTGAGACTCATCTACGATATCCGTTAGATAGGGATAGAAGCATACTGCTGCCTTCACTCCCGTTCTCTTGAAATTGGCTGGATTGACATCTGAGAAGATTTCGTAATCCGGATCCCACATTGTTTCAAGAACGGCCTTCTTCGTCTTCTCGGCGCTCAATTTGAAACGGCTGCTTTCTTCATCAAGACCGAGAATTCCCGCCATCCAGGAGAGCGCTTTCTTGAGGTTGTATACATAGACTGTTGCATCTACGCCTTTAAGCCTTATATTATTTGTCCAGCCGTACCTATCAGACATTGGATCAACGGCAGTGTATCTGCTCATAAACTCCTGTCCTGTCTCGAACTGATCGACTACATCATAGAGTCCGGAGTTCTCCTGATCTCTAGATGAATCGAAGTAGGCTAGATACTTCTTTAGTGGTTCATAAATCCTGCTTATGAAATCAATATCTGGGTGAACACGATGTAGATCCCGAATCGCCCTCCCCCAGTCGGCGTGGTAGAAACCGTTCTCCTGAATCTGGTTAACATAGATATGACCTACGAACGCCCCATCTTCTTTCTGATTCTCCAAGAAGTTCAGCAGACTCCCTTGACCAATACTCGGACTGTTGGACCAGCGAGTTTCCAGGATATGGCATTGTGCGCTGTAAGTGATCAGTGCTCTGAAGTAGTCGAGGCCTTCGGCAATTGCCGGATGCTTCATAAATGACTCGCTAACCTCGCTTGTGAACAGTTTTAGTCCATACCACCTGTAGTAGTAATATGTCTGCATGAATGGATCACTAACGCGAAACTGAGGCAACGATGCAAAATACCGTTCCCAGGTTTCCGTGCTCTTTTTAACAGGATCTATACTGAGCAGCCTTTCTCCTCTCTCAATAACCTCTTCTCCACTTTGCGCGGCACCAAGACCACAGACAAATACAGACTCGTCCATCGGATCGATAGTGATTCTTCTGTGAACGCCCATGTAGAGTAGTCCGTTTCTGTTAATGCCATTATTGACGATTCCGGCCAAGAGCCCTTTCTTGCTAAGTTTCTCGTAGAATGGAGTCAATCTGAAATTCGGGATGTTGGCCGTTCTCTCTGAAAAGGTAATGTTGTAGTTCTCCATGGCTTCAAGTGCTAACATCACCTCTGACTCGATTGGTCTTCTGTTTGGTTTGATGAGTTTCTTTCCGAAGAGAATTCCGTTTTTCGCAGGTTCTGCATGCGTTATATCTGTCTCTAGATCACTCTCAGAGCACTGCTGGGCTGTCCAAACCACAACATCCAACTCGATCGGTTCCTCGCCCATGTTCTTGAGCGTTACTTTTGAGAGAAGAAAGTCCTCTTCTAGCAAAGCTTTCTCTTCGATCAACTCAATATTCTCAGCCGAAAACCTGCTCTTAAGAACCGCCGGGTTCCATGTCCTGTCTACGCACTTGAAATCGATTGGGATTCCATTCTTCATTGTGCTGATCGCATAACCTGGATCAATTCTCATGTCAAAGTAACTCAGAAAATCCCATGCTCCCGGACTATCGAGAAACACCGGAAATGGAGGAGCCCATAGGAGCCTGTTCCCCCCTCCTAAGTACCATTTGTCATCTCTTTCAAGAATCTTCAGTACATCAATCTTCATATGAGTCACTCCTATCAACTCCCTGGCAGTTATGAAGCAGTTCCCGACCATAACCAGTTAGGTCAACTATGTCCTTCTTGTCAATCTCGATGATCTGATCGTAGACTCTCAGTGCGCCCTTAACATCTCTGGATGCTATTGCCTCATAGAGGTCCTCATGAAGAGGCAGTCCGGCATCTCCGAAAGTATCCAATCCAAGTGGCGACTTCCACAAGATCTCAAGTCCATCAAAGACCACGTCGAAAACTTCCTTGAGGAATCGATTGTGAGAGATCTCAAATATCTTCTTGTGGAAGGCAGCGTCTGTATTTGCGAGGTCATGCTTGTCTCTTATAGCCTCTAGAAGTTTTTCCATACAGCGAGAAAACTCTTCAATATCACTCTGACTTGAATTGGATATTGCGAGAGCTATCGCAGATTTCTCTAAAGTGCTTCGGACTTCTATCAAGTCAAATATATCTCTTGCGCTGTCTGTCTCAATCTCAAAATTGACATTGAACTGAATTCTTAACTTCGTTCTCTTTAGAACAAAAGTTCCGCTTCCGTGAACGGTTCTGGTTATGCCTTCATATTCGAGAACCCTGAGTGCTTCACGCACAACGGTTCGACTTACGCCCAATCGTTCAGTAAGTTCGAGTTCCCCTGGAAGTCTCTCTAGATCCTCGAGGACTATCATTTTCTTGAGCTTGTTTACTACATCTGTCGCGGTTCGTCTTCTTGCTTTCATAGCCAATTGACCTACCTCAACTTGATTTGTTGTCTACTCACCAGACAAGTTATTAATCATATTTTATTACCTCAACCATTGAATACTTCAGATGTACTATAGCTGCCTGCGTTTCGTTAGGTTTATCTGCAGGGGATTATCTAAGAAAACGAATTCCATCTTTACCGAGAAAAATGTTGTTGTCAACAACTATGTCTTGAGTATTCTGGAGCAAGAAAAGACTTTCGCGAAGAGACAAGGTGAAATTTATCGCAATCAGTTGACCAGCTCTTATGGTCGGACGAATAACAGAACCGAAATCAGATGGTTCGCCTACTTCCTAAATAAAAGACAAAACAGTACAATTGATGCATTTCAGGAACAGAGGGATCATTACCGGAAGACTCATTAGCTTTACATTATTGAACTGCAATGATAGTCCAAGCCGAAGAATATCTTTTGCTTGAGGTCGATACCTTTTCTTCGTTCACTCTTAACAGACAGAAGGGCTTCGCATACTTGACGAGCGCTATGGTGTTTACAAAGAGCCGGTAGTCTCACTACAAATATGTTCGCCTCCGACAACTAGTAATCACTACGCCGGCCTTAATCGCAATGAACCCGACTACTGTAAGTGTTACTGGCAGCCAAACTACTGTTATCCTTCTCATTCATTTGCAAGAAAGCAAGAAGCCGGAGTCAAGTTCACTCTCCGGCTTAAGTAAGCGGTTTTCGAAGACAACTACTTGGCTAACATCTTCTCCATTACTTCAAGTGCCTCGTCAGATAGTAGAATCATGGCCAATCTTTGAGGTGTGATTCTGTTCTGCAAATTATTCTGCAGTGTCTCAGGTCTCCTGTCGGTAATTCTTTCAGAAACTTGCTCTTTGACAACTTTCATTCTTTCCTGAACATCAAGATTCTTCAATCGCTTCTGAGCTTCGGGCGGGAGATTCTCCAGACGATGTCTCATCTGTTCCGCTATATCGGGAAGCTTCTCCTCAATTCTTTCTCTCATTTCATTTACTCTGCTTGTGCCTACGCGGTTCGAAGCTACCCGTTGCTGCAAGTACTCGGCAAGATTTTCACCCTGCTTGATAGAGATTATTGATTTTAAACCTGTTAGGTAATTCTCCATTATGGATTGCATTCTAGTCGCAAAAGCTTCTCTTTCTGGAAGAGGAGCAATTTCACCTGAAATTGCCTCCTCGAGAGTGCTCTCAAGAGTATTAGTAATCCTCTCTTTGAGGCCTTCGAGTTCCTCGCGAGTGGATTTCGCAAGATCGTAAATCTCCTGAAGCTGCTCAGGAGAAAGTTCAACTGCGTTTAGCACATTTGCAATCTGAATCTGGCGCTGCAGTTTCAGAATATCTTTATCTACTCTGTTTCCGAAATTTGGAGCTGCAGTAGCGACGACCCCGAAGATCAACACCAATACCGAAACAACCAGTATCTTTTTCATTCTTGTCACCTCCATATGAAACTAAAACAATTATAGAAATCAATAGGTGGAAGGAATGTGAAATCAATCGATGAAGCCAACTATCGATATGAGAAAGAGCTCATCATTGCCCACCAATCTTCTTTATTGTTCGATCATCTCGTTCCTTTGTTCTTGAATTGCCATCACTTAAGCTGGATTATGAACTCCTACACTCCTGATTTTAGCTCACCGCTTGAGCGGTGGGGGACCGCTTGCTTCTGAAAGATCCGCTTATCAAGAAACGCTGCAAGCTGAGCACTGTGAAAAGCCAAGAAGCAAAAACAGACCGATTACCGTAGTCTATACCATTCTTCTCCCCATTTGCTCTGTCATCTGCAGTGATATTATGAGGATCTGCTTTCTCTCCCTACTCTCAGTAGTCTCGAATATGGCTTTTCTCGAAGAGGAGCTCTCGGCATTGTTCTCTATCAAACTTGCACTCCTTCCTTCAGAGACACCCTCCGCCACTGCGTGACCCTTAAGGGAGGACTTAAGATCAGATTCATCAAGAACTAAACACGGCATTCACGCAATAGAGAATAGTCAACGTATGAGTGCCGTTGAACTCGCTGACTTACAGGTAATGATGAAGAGAAAGAGGGAACTCTAGCTCTAGTCTGTAAGTCGAGACTTCTTCACTGCGGGTGGACAGTATAGAGGATCGAGTCCCGCAACTGCAGGGATGTAGATCCTCATAGTTATTGTGAACAGTCCATCTGGTGCTGGTAACCAGTTCGCCTCCTTGTCCGTCCCGGGTGATTCGTGCTGCAGGTAGAGTACTAGCGATCCATCTTCTTCATAGATCAACTCAGATCTGTCTCCGATTGAAAACCTGTTCAGAGAATTTGAAACCATCATCTGATCCATGTCATACATGGTTATTGACCAGAATCCCCTGGGATCAACCGGAGGCATCTCTTCCTTTGAAAATGAAAGCGTGTAATTGAATCTCGAAGCATCCAGAAGATCTCCGTCGCTGTCAACCCTGCAACTAGGGTAATAGGCCTCTTCGAGATCATTTCCGAAAAGTCCTATGTGAGCAGCGGCAGCCCTAACAAGATACATTCCCTGCATTCTCTCTCTATCGCCGAAGATTCGTTCGGACATCGTCCATCCATTTCTGATCGTTCCCAAAACAGAACCTGGATTGTATATAGAGTCACGAGCTTCGGCGATTCCTGAATCAATTGCTTCTCTTACCGGTTCGGTCAGGCTGGACGGATCGAACGGATAATCCGGACCAATTCCTATTCTCGAGAAGTCATAGATTAGGTCTCTCTCTGAAGGATGAATCTCTAGTTGCCCAAGCAGGAAATTGAAGTATGCAATGAATCCGATAGAATCAGCAGCTTCTTGGTCAAAAGGAAGAAGAAAATCGTCTAGAAGAGGAGGTGAGACATCGCCAGCAAAATCACTCAAAGGTCTCAGAACATAATTCTCCTGTATCTTCAATACTTCTTCAAGATCTCCCGGTAGCTCGCTATTTACGGCTGTCCTAACTAAACAGTAGACAAAGTTCCCCTCGCTAACGAACACTTTCTCAACATCTGAAGGTACTTCTCCTTCCCAGTTGGGTCCCGCAATCATTATTGTCAATGGATCTGAGCCGGTGACCCTAGTACCTGCGTAAGCAAAGTTATGAGTGTACATGTCTATGAACTGGAATGAAAAGTAGCGATCGGGTACTGGCGGAATCTCCACTACAACGGGCTCACTTCTTAGATCAAGCCACGCAGACGAATAAAGTGTGTCGTTGTTTGAGCGCACTATGAGTCTGCTATGGGGACCGAACAGGCTCTTAACGTGATTGAGTGAGTTGAATCCACCTCTTTCCGTTACCTGAACATACATCGTTCGGTAGTTTTCTAGCATAGGATATGCAAAAACATAGGCCTCGTTCGCCAATTCCTTCGCTTCGTCAGGATCAAATGTCAGGCTCTGCTGCAATGCAAAGGCTGATAAGACGAGCATCAAAATCATTGACCACGAAAGTAATACTTTCCTCACAAGATACAACCCCCTATCTCCAAAAGCGACTAGGCCAACAATTGCCTAACCGGAGCGTTTAAAATAATCCTGAACAGAATCTCCTGTGAATCAGAATTCTCATTCCAAAATACTATCATTTTGATTCTTGTCGGACACTATCTATAGATCACCCACCAATTGTTGATTTGATATTTATCGGTATCGTTCACAGTGCCACAGTTGTAGGAAGAGGTGGAACTGGTATAAACCTGATGATACGAAACGTACTTGCCACTGGAAGCATGCCTAAGCCTTACTATCTCTCCGTAGTACAGTTTGTCTGTGCCGAACAGAGTTCCCAGAACATTGATCCCTGCAGGCTCGAAGAATAGGTCCCACTGAGCAGTATCATGATTCAGATACAGACAGTAAGTCGTACTTGGGTATTTGTACTTGTCGTCTTTTGTATCAATTGTGTAGTACTTAGAAAGGTTATACGGAGCGAGACACATGTCACTTAGCTGCGTTGTGGCCCGCAACCATACCGCGTGATCTTTTGTGACTGGTCCCGTCGACCACCCCCAGGAATCCCCAGTTCCTTTGTCACCTTTGTTTGTTAATGTCAACCACGAACTATATCTCCCCGAGGTTGTTCTGTTTGTGCTGTTGACCTTCACAAGATCGACTCCAAAACTATCCCATGTAGGAATGAAGAGAATCCAGGTTTTTTGCCAGTACGCCTCGTCATCGATTTTCATATATCTGTTGAGCGCGACATTCAGGACTCCTATATGATCCGGGTCAGTAGGGTCAGTGCTTCTTCCGTATATGATCTCCCTCTGCAGATTGTTGACTCTCAATGAGGGAGCGTAGGCCGATATTGCTAGAGATTGGACATATGAGGTCTCCGGGCCTATGTTCAAAGCATACTTCGTTTCATCTAGGTATTCCTCTGCGATAAACAGATTATTGCAGATATTCTTATGAGTATTCTCAAGAAGGGTTATTGCGTAAGGCGTCTGAACCACATTGTTGTTGGTGCTCCTGGAAATCGTGTATTTGCCTTCTGAAAGGTTTTCAAAGACATATCTTCTCAACACTACCCCTGGCTCGACTGTCTGCTCTGTATCTTGATATGTATATCCTAAGAGACGATATGTGCCGAGTGGATCACTCGCTTCTAATGCTTCGTCAATAGCGGTGAGCTGAATATCCTGTTTGTCCAGAGTGAGTTTGATGCCGGAAGCGGAATTCCTGAACACGTTGAATGCCGGGAGCAAAATCCCTAGAGTTTTCTGGAAGCTGGGCAGTGTTGTAGGTAACGACATGGGTTCGGTATTCCAGAAAACTCTCACGACTATCCCGGAATCCAATCCCATAGCCTTCAGGGCTGCGTTGTCTGCTTCGTTGTAGAACCAGGCTTTGTCAGCATCATAAGCAGGGTTCAACATAAGGCCTTCGCCACCGACAATGTATGTTACGAATGTCTCCAGCCAATGCCAGAAGACTTCAACTTCCTCTGCGGTGTACGAGTTGTAGTTCTGCAAGTGCAGCTGCGAAAGGCTACTCCCCTGCTTGTGCTCATATTCAACCAGAAGGTTCAGAGCGAGGAGTTGACGGGTTGTGAGAGCTTTGAAAAGACCTATGTAAGCTTGAACGTACTCTATAAACACAGGCGAATCGGCAGGACATCTCTGTGAGAATCCAAAACCGGTATCTGTAGTTCCATCGATCAGCTTGGCCGATCTAATGGCATTCATTGCGTTGGTAATGAAAATCTCTAACAGAGACATATAACTCGTGTCAGCAGTTCCTCCAACGATAACTTTCTTGATGTTAAGCATTACCTGATCCAATTTGCTGATCTGAATATCGTACATCAGTTCCTGGATGGCGATATCTGTGGTAGTCGTTGCATCGAGAGTTGTAATGAACATATACTTGTTGGTGCAGGTTTCGATCGGAGTGAAGTAGTTCTGATCTACCATTCTCACATACGAATCGTAATACTGCTTGTCAAGCTTCGTGAGAATGCTCTGTATTTCGGCATCAATAGTATCAAGCTTTGCAGACATCACGTCCAGCTTGTCGTTTATCTCCTGAACCTGGTTGAGAATCTCGCTTATCATTTCTGCGCTTTGATCACCGAGTCCAAACAGGCTTTTCATAACCCACGATATCGCACTTACGGCACCCTTTGATACTATACCGGTTGTTATTCCTTTCAAAAGGTCCTTGGCTATGCTTGAGATGTCAATATCCAGAGTTACACCAACGCCGAAATTGTACTTGGCGCCGACAATTGCCTCGACAATTACCTCTATGAAGTCCCTATAAACTCCGCCGAAGTTTTCATGGACGAAGTCCGAGAGCCTTTTCATAGAGAAATACGAGGTCTCGAATTTAGGGTGAAGCTGGCTCAAAACATTCACCTCAGGGGGGGACGTTTAGGGCTTCTCTGACCTGACTAATGGCCTCTGCATAGCTGGTTTCCATTCTGAACATGTAGGCCGTAAAAACTGATGTGACTGGATTTACGAGTATTTGCTCCGAATAGAACGACTCTTCGACAACCGAGGCAGGGGCATCAGTCCTTTCCTGTTCTTCGGGAATATCGAAGGACGCCAGAATTATTACCGGAAACTTCAGCCCCGTGGGTATGGGTATCGAGAACCTCCCATAATTGTCGGTTTCAAACTCGCCTTCAATGACCTGATTTCCGTCTAGGTCAAAGACCTTCACGATGCGTTTTCAATATATTCGTCTGCAAAAACTGTGCCCTTAATTGCATTTGTTCGAAGAAGACCAACGCAACCCGTGACAAAGATTAGCAATACCAGAAGAAATAAGAGAGAATACTTCTTCATTTACAACGCCCCAAATATCTCGATTGGTAAATCAGCTTATTGGCAAAAGCGCGTCTATGTGGAGAGTTCAGGGCTCGGAAGAAAGTTGATTTATCGAATTATATATGAGATTTATGGAAAATCAGTCATTTGTTCACACTGTGAAAGTCAAATCTCTGGTAGCGGGAATGAAACATTTTTTGTGGTCTAGGAACCTCAGGAATTCTGAGCTGCAAAAATCCTTATCGAGTATCTACAAAAAACGGATTAGGCTTGAAAACCGTCTGAAGAGTTTACGAAGAAAGAAAAGAACCCACTATTGGTAAAATGGGAGTGTAGGAGGTCTGCTTTCAGGACCACAGAAGGGCGAAATCTGATAGTGACAAAGCATAACCTGGAGTGATACATCTCTGAAGCTGGAAGCTTTGGAGCATCAAACCGAGAATCGGAATTCTTTAGAAAGAGGTGCCTCATATGGAGATAGGGATAGTAGGACTTGGCAAAATGGGAGGCAATATCGCCAGAAAACTCGTCGCCGGCGGACATACTGTCATCGGCTATAATCTGAATTCGGAGATCACAAAGGCTCTGGCTGAAGAGATAGGACTTTACCCGGCCTTTTCTCTGGAAGAGCTTGTGGGAAAGTTGACGCCGGTTCGGATTCTTTGGTTGATGATTCCAGCAGGCGTTCCAACTGAAACGACCGTAAATGCTCTTAAAGACTTGCTAGATTCTGGAGATATCGTCATTGACGGAGGCAACAGTAATTATAAAGACTCAGTTAGGCGATCGGAGAGACTTTCAGAAAGAGGAATCAAGTTCGTAGATGTAGGCACTAGCGGGGGAACTTGGGGATTGACAGAAGGTTACAGCATGATGATTGGAGGGGAAAGAGAGATCATAGAGAACCTCACGCCATTATTCACAACGCTTTCGCCTGAGCAAGACAAAGGGTGGGGAAGAGTCGGACAAGCGGGAGCCGGCCATTTCGCAAAGATGATCCACAACGGAATAGAGTATGGGTTGATGCAGGCCTATGCGGAAGGATTCGAGATTCTTAGAGCGAAGAAGGAATTTGACTTCGATTTGAAGGAAGTGACCGATATATGGCTTCACGGAAGCGTGATCAGGTCATGGCTTCTTGAGTTGATTAGCGATATACTAGCCGGTGATCAGGATCTCCGTAACATAGAACCATGGGTTGCAGATTCTGGAGAAGGACGTTGGGCAGTTGTTGAGGCAATGGATCTCGACGTCCCCGCCCCGGTAATTACATTGTCTCTACAGAAGCGAATTGAGAGCCGCGTTGAAGAGGATTATTCGGCAAAACTCCTTGCAGCCATCAGAAACAGGTTTGGCGGCCACGAAATAAAACAAACAAGACTGGAGAGTAGAGATGGCGAAGACTGAGAATTCAATAATGATTGTATTCGGAGCTTCCGGTGATCTTACACAACGAAAACTGATTCCGGCTGTTCACTCCCTCGGTTGTGAAGGACTGCTGCCTGAAAAATTCGACGTTATCGGCGTTTCTAGGAGCAAGATATCGGATAAAGGCTTTAGAGATAGGTTATTCTCTGGGGTTCAGGATTACTCCAGATCTGATCCAAAGATCTGTAATCTCTGGAAGGGATTTGAAACTAAGATCGAGTACTTGCAGGGCGAGTATGATCAAGAAGAGACATACGGTGAACTGAAAAAAAGGATAGACAAATTGGAGAAGAACGAGCAGGCTAGATCAAATCTTCTTTTTTACCTCTCTATTCCTCCCGAAATGCATTCGATCATACTGAGACACTTGGGCAAATTGGGTCTCAGTGGATCTGAGGGAAGAGAAGTCCGCGTCGTGATCGAGAAGCCTTTTGGAAGAGATCTTGAAAGCGCAAGAAAGTTGAATTCGATCGTTCACGAGTCTTTTAGGGAAGACCAGATTTTCAGGATAGACCACTTTCTCGGAAAAGAGACCGTTCAGAATATACTTGCTTTCCGTTTTGCCAATTCGATATTTGAACCATTATGGAATCGTCAATACATTGATCATGTTCAGATAACTGTTGCTGAGGATATTGGAGTAGAACACAGGGCAGGATATTACGATACCGCTGGGGTTTTGAGAGATATGTTTCAAAATCACATGCTTCAGCTTCTGACTTTAGTGGCTTTGGAACCGCCAGCAGTTTTCGAGGCGGATGCTCTAAGGGATGAGAAGGTCAAAGTTCTGAGATCAATGAACAAGTGTTCAGACGTCGTTCTGGGTCAGCATGATGGCTATCTTGAAGAAGAAGGAGTTGCCAAGGATTCAAAAATGCCTACATATGCTGCACTTAGGATGTATGTGGATAATTGGAGATGGAAGGGAGTCCCATTCTATCTTCGATCTGGCAAGAAAATGAAGAGAAAGGTTTCGGAAATCTCCGTCCATTTCAAGAGCGTTCCTCATATGCTTTTTGGACAATCCGGAAATGGCGAAGATGTCAGTCCGAACATTCTATCTCTTTGTATTCAACCTGACGAAGGAATGAAGCTGTATTTCGAGGCAAAGATTCCTGGTGGTCCGATGAAGACCAGAACAGCCAAAATGGATTTCAGTTTTTCCAGCGGATTCGGTAATGACACCCTCCCTGATCCATACGAGAGACTCCTTTTAGATGTAATGCAGGGTGATGCATCATTGTTCGCCAGATCTGATGAAATCGAGTTAGCTTGGGGAATAATCGACCCTATAATAAGAAGACAAGAGAATGGAGAAATCAAGTTGTGCACTTATGCAACCGGTAGTTGGGGTCCCGAAGAAAGCAGTTTTCTCGTTTCGAGGGAAGGCCGGGAGTGGTTTGTTTGCTGTTGTGGTGAGGATGGAGAACTACCAGAGGAGCAAGATGGCGGCGGCAAATAGGCAGTTGAGCATCTTCGAAGACTTTGAGCAGCTATCACATGCGGCCGCCGAAACTTTGGCAAAACTAATCGAGAACAGAACAACCGTTCATGAGAGATTTTCAGTAGCTCTTTCGGGAGGTTCTACGCCCGAAAGACTTTATGAAATTCTTGCCGAAGAACCTTACAAACAAGGTATTCCCTGGCGAAAAGTCGACCTTTTCTGGGTAGACGAGAGGTGCGTTGCTCCCGATGACGATGAAAGCAATTACGGACTCGTGAAGGAGCTTCTACTTAGAAGGATCGAGATTCCCCAGGAGAACATTCACAGAATCAAAGGTGAATTATCCCCTGAGATTGCCGCGGCTCAATACGAAACAGAACTGATTAACTATTTTGGAAAACATTCCACAGATTTCGATCTTGTAATATTGGGATTTGGAGAAGACGGCCACACGGGGTCTCTCTTTCCCGGTTCGATTGAAATTATCGACCGTGATTCTCTCGTACTTACCAGTGAAGTGAGCTACGATGGAAGGCCATCCAAAAGGGTTACTCTTGGTCTGCGGGCTCTAAATCAGGCCAGACACATTTTCGTTCTGGCCTCCGGAAAGGCGAAGGCAGAGATCGCTAGGTTGGTTCTGGTCCAAAATGATTGTGATCTACCAATAAGTCTTGTATCTCCTGAATATGGGAAACTCTTCTGGATGATCGACAAAGAAACGGCTCAACTTCTGCCTAAAACTTTTCTTGATGAGCTTCAGAAATCCAATTCTTGACTTTGTTTTGACTAGAAGATCTCAATTGAATCAGAGATAACCGACTTCGTAATCTATTAGAATCCGTTAAGAGAGCAAAAGCAAGAGATTCTTCGATGATGGAAATCGACTGAGTAGAGATTTCTTTTCATGAATTCCATGATATTCGTTGGCTATATAGATAATTCCTCGGAGTTCCCCGATCAATAGCTATTGATTGGGGCTAAGCTCACATTCTAAAGAACGCCCTTTCCGAAGAATTTCGAACATCATAACTGTTAATTCCGTGTTTTTGCCTCCATTTGGTTCAGGTCGAATCTCATTGACTTCCGATTAACGACTGGCAAGTAGTATAATTTCAATGAAAGAAATGACGTTTCAATAGATGAAATATGGGGAGGCATATTAATGGACGTTGTTGGCAAGTTTGGGAGGATACTCATACCAATGAGTACCGCGTTTGCAGCTGATTATTCGATCGACTATTCGATGACAAGGAGGATAGCCAGCTATTTGATTGGAAAGAAGTACTGTGATTCTCTTGTTATAGCCGGAACAAACGGCGAGTTCTACTCAATGAGCTTCGAGGAGAAGGTAAGACTCTTTGCAGAAGTTAAAGAAGAAGTTGGCGACAGGGTACCATTGATAGCCGGAACAGGTACGGCTAACACTTGCGAGACAATAGAACTTACGAAAGAAGCGGCGAGATTAGGATACGATGCTTCTATGGTAGTTGTTCCCTATTACTGTCACCCGACTCAGGAAGGAATCTACTATCACTTCTCTCAGATATGTAAGAAGACCGATCTTCCGATTATGGTCTATAACATTCCGCTCTTCACGGCTTCGAATATTGATCCGGCGACTCTGGCCAAGCTAACTGAGTTTGAGAATATCGTTGCCGTCAAAGATGAGGCCGGAATTAATCCGTTGCAGACCTCTGCCTTCCTGAAGGCAACAAAGGGGAAGATAGTGGTTTATTCGGGAGACGACCTAATGGTTCTCTCGGTCATGAGTCAGGGTGGAATAGGCGTTATAAGCGGAGGTTCGCACGTAATTGGGGACATGATGAGGAACTTGATAGACGAGTTCCTCTCTGGTGATGCCACCAAAGCGACAAGTAGCTTCAAGGAGCTTTACGAGCTTTTTAGCGCTTTCTTTGGTAGAAATAGGCGGCTTACAAACCCGTTGCCGGCAGTAAAAAAGGCCTTCGCGCTCCACTCGGGACTGGATGTCGCGAGAGTAAGACCGCCACTCATGGAAATTGAAGAAGACGAAGTGGCAGTGCTGAAAGATACTCTCAGAAAGTTCGGGAAAATTTCTTGAGCTTCAAGAACCAAAAAACCGAAAGGGGGTTTAGCGATGAAAAAGGGATTAATCGTGGGTCTTGTTCTGCTGTTAGTTAGCATTTGTTTTGCCGTTGAGGAGACTTATACTATACGGTTCAACACGGTAGCCTCGCCAACTCAGCCTCAAGTTCTGGCCATGAACAAATTTGCAGAGATCGTAGGAGACTTGAGTGGAGGCAAGATAGACGTGAAAGTCTTCCATTCAGGACAACTTGGTGACCAGCAGACATCGTTGCTTGCTGTGATGAGGGGTGATCTTGAGATGGCAGGCGATGGAGCTCCATCATGGTTTGCGGATCTCGGAAACATGCCTAAGATGGGGGTTCTGAATGCCGCCTATATCTTCAAGGACCTCGATCACATGTATTCGGTTATGAACAGTCCTCTGGTTAAAGGTTGGTTTGATGAGTTGGCTTCGAAGACCGGCATGAGGGTTTTGGATACATGGTATCTCGGTATGAGGCAGCTCAACACAACCGAAAAGGCAGGTCCCGTTTACAAGCCGGAAGATCTCAAAGGTATGAAGATCAGGATGCCCAACAACGAAGCATTCATGGACATGGGACGTGCAATCGGGAGCAATCCAACTCCAATGGGTTTTGGAGAAGTTTATCTTGCGCTCAAGCTGGGCACTATCGACGGCCAAGACAATCCTCTTCCAACTGATCTTTCGGCCATGTTCGTTGAGGTCACTAAGTACATAATTCTTACGGATCACTCAATTGGAATGATAAATCCAGTAATCAATGAAAAGTTCTGGCAATCTCTGCCGGCAGAATACAGGACCTACATTATCAAAGCTCTTGAAGTAGCACGTTTCTACATGAACTACCTGGTTCTGGAACAAGAATCGAAGCTTCTTAAGCAATTTGTCGACGAATACAAAATGGAGATAATAGTTCCCGACAAAGAAGCCTTCATGAAATACGCGAGAGAGTTCTATTCACAAGATAAGTTCGACAAAGCCTGGGGCGCAGGAATGTATGAAGCAATCCAGTCTTATCCTTCCGACTAGCTGAAGCAAGAAGAAGTAGCTTGGACTGGGTAATCCCGGCCCAAGCTACTCTTTGTGGAGGACGATCATGAAGAGGTTCTTTGGAGTATTGTTTAGGTCGGTTCAAATTGCACTGAATCTAATAGAGTCTTGGGGAGGGATAATCTTCCTGGGATTGCTTTTTTTAAGTATCTTCCTGCAGGTTGTTCTGAGATATGTATTCAGGACTCCTTCACCCGAACTATTCGAGGTTGCCCAATATAGCTTCATATGGACTATATTCCTCGGTGCACCGTACGCTAGGAAATTCGATGCACATATTAAATTCGACATTATATTCGTCAAGCTTCCCAGAAAGGTGCAGCTGATTCTACAGATAGCGTTCGATCTCTTCTTTTGCATTGTGCTTTTAGTAACACTGGGACCTGTGCTCGGCGATGTTCTTTTCTATAAGATCATCAAGTCCGAAGTCTTAAGGATTCCCTGGACTTATCTCTTCATGTGTTTCCCCATTTTCATGGTCTTGACTTTCATTCACAACGTAATCTGGATAGTGAAGAGCTTCATAGAACTCTTCTCCGGAAGAATCGTTCCCAAGGAGGTTGAACCATGGGATTGATACTCTTTTTCATAGTATTCGGTGCTGCCTTCGCCCTGGGTTATCCGATAGCGTTTGGAATGATCATGGGGGGCTTTGCATACTTCATCACTTCGGGAATGGACCTGGGAATCTTCCTCGACATAATGGCAATAGAATTGAGAGCTCAGGATGTCTTGTTGGCAGTTCCAATGTTTATATTTGCTGCAAACGTAATGAACGATACCGAGATAACCGACCGGCTTTTCGGTTTCTTGAAGCAGCTCTTGGGAGGTGTAAGGGGTGGACTTGCATACGCGAACATCGGTGCCAGTATTATTTTTGCGGGAATGAGCGGATCGGAAATAGCTGACGTTTCCGGTCTTGGAACAATAGAGATAAAGGCAATGATGGACAATGGTTATGATGGAGCTTTTGCCTGCGCTGTTACATGCGCTTCGGCAACTATTTCTCCTCTCATTCCTCCCAGTATTCCGATGGTAATCTATGCCATGCTGACAGGAACCTCTCTGGGATATCTGTTTCTTGCAGGAATAATACCTGGGCTTCTTCTTGGCTTTCTTGAAGCTGGGATGGCCTTCTATCTTTCGAAGAAGAGAAACTATCCGGTAGGAAAGAGATATCCGCTTAAAGTAGTTGCGAAGAGCTTCATTAGATCCTTTCCTGCCCTGATGGCTCCGATCATTCTCCTGGCCGGTATCTACGGAGGAATATTCACTCCAACTGAATCCGCGGCCGTTCTCGCTGCATATTCTATACTTGTAAGCATCTTCATCTATCGTACGCTTGGAGTCAAGAAGCTGAGAAAGATAATGCTCAAAACTGTTTATAATGTAGGTGCGATAAGCTTCATGATTGCCGGTGCCTTCGTTGTGAAATATGTGCTTGCAAGAGAAGAGATACCTCTATTGCTGACGAACGCTTTCATGGATATGGGACTTCTTTCCAGTGCATGGGTACTGCTTTTAAGTGTGAACGTTCTTTTCTTCATACTTGGAATGTTCTTTGATGTGTCCGTTATACAGCTGGTTGTAATACCAATAGTCTTTCCGCTCGTGAGGGCAGTGGGAATAGATCCCGTTCACTTCGGAATCGTGACCACTTTCAATCTTATGCTCGCACTTGACACACCTCCCTATGGACAGACAGGCTTCATTACAAGCGCGATTAGCAAGACTCCCGTCGGCAAGGTTTTTAAGGAAATGCTAAAATACTGGATACCGATAGAAGTAATGGGACTAGTAATAATTACTTACTGGGCCGATTTTGTTTTGTGGCTGCCAAGATTACTGGGGTATGCTCATTAGGTCATGATTGAGGCTTTTGAATGCAGAGTGTTGAAAGGATAGTAAGGATCGTAAATTCATTTAGTCTTGAGAAATCAAAGCTTAGCCTAGACGATTTGACGAAAAAAAGCGGTCTTCCAAAGGCCACCGTGTATAGAATTGCGGAAGCTCTCTGCAAAGAACATATGCTTGAGAAGGATACCCTCACGTCTACATACAGAATAGGAATCAAGCTCTTTGAACTGGGGAGTCTCTATCTTTCCTCTATGAGACTTAAAGATGTGGCATTTACTGAGATGGAGAAGCTCCATTTGAAGACGGGTGAAACGATACACATGGGTATACTTGACGGGAATGAAGTCGTCTCCATTGAAGGATTTGAAAGTTCAAGGTCACTGCACACGAAGCTTTTGATAGGAAAACGAGCCCCTCTTTACTGCACCGCAGTCGGTAAAGCGATTTTGGCGTTTCTTCCTGATGCCGATCGTGAAGAGATGATAAAGGCTCTTGATCTTGTCCCTCAGACTTCAAGAACCATAACAGACAAGAATACTCTTAGGGAGGAATTGGAGACAATTAGATTGAGAGGAACGGCGTTTGACAAAGGAGAAAACGAAGAAGGAGTTGCATGTGTTGGGGCTCCTGTTTTTGATTCATCGGGTGAGGTCGTTGCATCAATAAGCATATCCGGTCCGATTTTCAGGATGGGAGAGAAAGTGATGTTTGAGTATTCCAATCTCTTGAAAGAAGTTGTGGAGAGAATCTCTTTTGCGCTAGGGCACGGATCACAGATGTAATGCCAAGTAGCTTGTATAGACTTGTTTTGATAGACACATTGTTGATTAAGAATCCAACTATCAGTTCTCAATGACCCGGCGCGCGTCTTACAACCATCTTCCTTCAGATGCTTTTCTTGCCGTTCTTCAGAAGTCAGTTCGGTATGCAATGTCTGTGGCTGTGAATGCAGAATCAGGATTCGTTGGCGTTGTCCAGCATCTGCTTTCTCGTCTTCTGAGAATACCTGAGTCACAACATCCAAGATTCCCGTTCTCTATTTGAAGTGAACTGAAGTTTCTTCATATTCTAAGTAGATACTCTACCATTGATAAAAATCCAAGCGCAAATCTGGCAGCACACAATTGCACCTCTGACAGTAATTGAAGCGCGAAGAAAAATCGTTTGCATAAGAGACGCGTTCGCGATTGATGAATGAACAGCGTCTACTCTCTCCACAATCCATAAGCCTAATTTGACAAGTACGTGAAGCTACGGGAATCTGCTTCAGTTACCGTCAACTCTCCGCAGAGTCTTAATAATGATTTTTTTCACAATCCATGAGGAATATAATTACGTGTAAGAAGACTAGAAGATATGTGGTTCACGTATTTTGGAGGAAGTTACAACGAGTATTGAATGTAGGGGAGGATTCATGATGCGAATAGCGGTGGTTCTATTGACAGTATTTGCTGTCGTCTTTCTGGCTACAGGCTGTATCTTCAAAACCGTTACTCTCACTATGCTTGAACCAGAAAACGGTGGGGAGGTTCAGCCCCTTCCTGGGGTTCACAATTACCTTACTGGTACTGTTGTGAGCATCGAGGCAACTCCCGGAGATAACTGGGATTTCGATCGATGGGAAGTAGATGGAGGGTTCTATTCAAGCGAGGAAGCAACGACTCTTAAGATGGACTCCGAAAAGGTGGTCAAAGCCTTTTTCGTGAGGAAACCTGTAACCCTGACGATGCTTGAGCCCTCTGGACAGGGTGATGTTGATCCGGATCCTGGCATGCTTTCCTTTGAGTATGGAGCTGTTGTAGACCTATCGGCTACTCCAACCAAAGGTTGGGAATTCGATCGCTGGCAGGTGAATGGAGCCTTCTACTCGAGCGCGGAATCTACGACTCTGACGATGGACAATGATAAGACTGTGAAGGCGTTCTTCAACGAAGAGCCTGTAGCTTCGGTGACACTATATATGCTCGAACCCATTGGGCAGGGTGAGATTCAGCCTCTAGAAGGAGATCACGAGTATAATGCTGGGACAGTCGTTACTCTTAAGGCAACCCCCTCTGAAGGCTGGTTGTTTGACCACTGGTTGGTTGAGGGCGCATTATATTCCGGCGACCAGGAAGCCTACCTCACAATGAATACAGATAGGAATGTAAAGGCAGTTTTTGTCAGGAAGACCTACACACTTACAATGCTCCAGACTTCAGGAAGTGGAAGTGTTGAGCCTCCAGTCGGTTCACATGTTTATGAGGAAGGCACTGAAGTTATGCTAGTTGCTTCGCCTGCAAATGGTTGGGAATTTGATTACTGGCAGATCGATGGGGTAGTTGTTACAGGCAATCCGGAACACAAAGTAACTATGGACGCAAACAAGACGGCAAGAGCCTTCTTTGTCGAAGAGCCACCTGTAGTCTTTACCTTGACGATGATGGAACCCTCCGGGCAGGGCTCTGTGAGTCCTCCGGTTGGGAATCACACATACATTGAAGGAACCCTTGTCTCCTTAACGGCAACTCCCGAAGAAGGATGGGAGTTTGAGTCGTGGCATGTGGATGGAGTGAATTTCTCAAATGTCGCGAACGTCACAATTGTCATGGATAGCAACAAATCCGTCTCAGCCTCCTTTGTGAAAAAGGCTGAGAAGGTGATTCTAGAGATCTACAAGTCCGGAAGAGGGACAGTAAGCCCGCCGGAAGGGATGTATGAATATGATAAAGGATCTTCTGTCGATCTAAGTGCAACACCTGCTTCTGGTTATCACTTTGAAGAATGGCTTGTTGATGGCACAACTTACCTGGTGCAGAACATAACGATAACACTCGAGTGGGACACGGTAGCTATCGCTACTTTTAGGTGTAACTGTGGGGGCGAAGGTCAAGAGTGACGGTAGGTCTGAAGTATAGGTAGAGATTAAGAGTCGCTTCTCAGTATCTCAAGGAATCCTTTGACGACTCTTTTGTCGAACAACGTGCCGGAGTTCTTGAGAAGATACTTGATCGTTTCTTCTTTGCTCCAGGCCTTCCGGTAAGGTCTATCGGAAATCAGCGCATCGTATACATCAACAACGGCGAATATTCTGGCGGCCAGCGGTATCTCTTCTCCTTTAAGTCCTCGAGGATAGCCGCTGCCGTTCCAGCGCTCGTGATGACAATAAGGAATATCCAGCGAAGGACGAAGGTACTCGACCTTTGACAGCGGTTCATATGCGGTTGCAGGATGGGTTCTAATTATCTTCCATTCATCTTCGGTGAGAGGTCCCTTCTTCAACAACACGCTGTCCGGAATCGAAATCTTGCCAATATCGTGAAGTAGGGCACCGCGGTAGATGTTCCCCAAATCTTCTTCTGGTGATCCCATCTTTCTGGCAAGAGTAATCGTGAGATCACTCTTCGTGAGTGTTCTTCGGTGTCCATTTCTCTCATTTCAAGAGATCTAGCAAGGACTTCAAGTGTCTGATCGTAGGCCTTTGCTATCATTCTATTGCTTTCTCTAAGACTCTCCATCATCAAGGTAACGTCTATTGCGAGCGAAGCCTGCCCGGCAAGTGTCTGCAGAAAGTCATTCCATTCCTGTCCCTATGGACTTCCTTTCTGTCAAACACTTCAAGAACTCCCAGGACCCTCCCTCTTGTCTCTAGAGGCACGGCATGATAACCCTTCACCTTCATTTCCTCGATCATTTCGAGTCTTGGGCACTCAAGATTTCCAGGAGTGTTCAGGGGGCCAAAATACGGTTTTCTGGACAAAGCAACACTGCCGGGAATAGTTCCTTCTAATGGAAGCTCTCTGAAGTTCATTTCTTCAATGATGACTCCCATTCCGTGAGCATATCTTAGAACCTTACGGTCTTCATCAATTAAGAAGACGTCGGCCCGTCTACGCTAATTCTTGAAATCAGTCTTTCAAGAAAGACATCCAACATCTTTTCAAGTTCAAAGTGATAGCTGACCGCCATTTCTATTTCGTGCAGTGCACGAATATTTGCCAGCTTGTGCATTGCGCTTCTTTCGGACTCTACTAGCTGGGTTATGTCTACACCTGTCAGAACGAAGTAATCATGCTCCTCCTTCCAGCTCGTTAGGTTACTCAGCGCCCATCGAATGTGAAGAGTTGACGATAATGTCTCCAAATCAGCTTCGTAGAAGTTCTCCACCTCGTCATCAGCTATCTTGCTTGAGGTATTTTTTACCCAGTATGCTAAATCAGGGTTCGCGAAAACCTCGGAACACGCTTTTCCCGAGATTTCTTTCGATTTGAGTGCAAGAGTCTCCTCGAGCGCCTCGTTTGTGAAGACTATCCTTTCTTCGCTATCAAAGACCGCAACGAAAACTCCTGCCGTGTCGAGGACTGCATCGGAAAAGTCTTCCTGTTTTGCCAGTTCGAGTTGAGTGTCGTTTTTCCCTTTGAACTCACGGTAAATGAGAAAGTAGAATAGAAGACCGCTGAAAAGGACGAAGGCCCAGCCCTTGTAAGTCTGTGCGTGCGTTGAGGTGCTTCTCTCAACGAACATCCAGTCTACAACCATATCCGACAACAGTATCCATAGGATTCCGAACAATATGTATAGAAAAGCTACTTTCAGCGCTGGATTCTTCTTACTTGAATTCTATTCGACTTGTGACAAGAAAAACAATACAAGCTGAGAGAGGTAGGTCTGTTGGAATATGCTGTTTGCGGGAAAGACCATGGCTAAGTATGCTTCTCTCTTGTGCACGATAAGCAACGATCACTAAGTGATTCGTCGTCTCTCTTAGCGATGAGACATGTGAATTCAATAAAGCTGACCGAAGATACCCCAAAGTCTCATGCTAACTGATTCGATAAATCTGAACGAGCTTCCCTGTACTCTCCCATTTTGGCAAACAACGATGTACTATCGTGGGGGTGACAACCGGGAATTATCAGGAATCTTCGTGCTGTTTTGTTCATAAGAGTTATAGATTATGTGAGGGTCATGATGCTCGCCATTTACAGACTCGACAGTCGAGAAGCAGATCAAAGAGAGTAGTGGAAAAACTTAACGTACGATGCATTTTATTGGAATATAGGAGTCGTTTGCTATGAAAAGATACTTCTTACCGGCGGTGACGACGCTTATCGTTCTTATAGTTTTTACTGGGTGTTTCAAACCCAACAAGACTCCCGAGAACGTTAGAAATTACGTTGAAGCCGTTTCTGATAAGTGGAATCAGTTATTCTCAAATTCGTTGGAACTGGTCTCCTGGGATTACCATGGAACTATAGCCGATGACAACGACCTTAAGGAGACGGTGGAACTGCTTACTGATCCCGATTCTGTTCGGCTTTTCCAGATAGACATCACAGACCCTTCTTTTGCATCCGTAGTTCTTCTCTCTTCAATTCCTTCTGCTGACCAGGACGACTTTTCCGAAGCGGTTGAGAAGCTTGTTGAACTTGGCCAACACAGAATAAGACTGAACTGGAAGACAATCTCTTCTGGGTCAGAATTCACAACAGTTGCCCTTGTTGATGAAGATAACATGGTCTGGGATTCTGTGATCGGAAGCGTTATTTTAGAATAAGAGGGATTCTCTCCCGTTGCTGGAGAGAAGTCTGGCAGCGTTATCACCAAATGGCTCTGGGAGCAGAGATAGGCAAGATCAGTAGGTGTTTTTAGATTACTCGCTGTCAAAGTTGAGTCATTTGCGGGCGGTAGAATTTGCAGCTCAGTTGCGACGGAGTTCAGATTATTGTGTAAGCATGTTACGAAATCATTGAGTGAATCCTGTCGATGTTGTTCACATATCGGTTATTATTAAAGGCCAGATAAAAGAAGAAGTGTATAATTATCATGTTAGGAGTAACGGTAATTTGAGGTGGTGATTTTGATGGGTTTTGCCGTCAGAAGAAGCAAAAAGCCCAGAATAGGACACATAAGAAACAACTTCATAAGAGCATCCGTTCTACTCGGAATAGTAACACCCGTATCGGTTTATGGAATTGTTGGATTCTTGAGGGCTGGGGATAGACTAGATGGTTTTGGATGGTTGTTATTTCTTTTGATAGCTGTCTGGATCCTTGTCGGAGCTATCTGGATTCTGTCTCTGAAAGCCTATCTAGAGGCGCGTGAGCAAGTGAAGAAGAGCCCGGGAGGTTTCAGAAGAAGAAATCTCAAACCGGCAGGCATCATGTTCAATAGGTCACAGGCGAGTCCAATAAGGATGAAATCAACTTGACTTTCGATTATTGATGAACCACTCGTATAGTTCGGGATTAGAGTAAGTTTCTGTCCATGAATCGTGTCCGGCATCGGGATATATGGTTAACATGGGATGCGCACCGAACTCTTTCAGTGTCCTTACGAGAACTCTACTCTCTTCAATCGAGACTATGTTGTCCTTTTCACCATGAAAGGCCCAAACAGGAAGGTCTTTGATCTCTGCGACTCTCTCCGGGAAACCAAGAATTCCTAGTCCCCCGCCGCAGATTGGTGCAATGGCCGAGAAGAGTTTAGGGTACTCGACGGCCATATGCCATGTGCCAAATCCTCCCATTGACAGTCCTGTCAGATACAATCTTGAAGAGTCAACTCTATACTGTTCAACTATTGAATCTACAAGAAATCTCAGATCCTGAAGCCTGTTAAGCCACCAATCGTTTTCCGGGCATTGAGGTGAAACTGTTATGAAAGGAAAATCTGTCATCTCATCCACTACTTTTGGAATTCCATGCTTCTTAAGTAGCCTGAGATCGTCTCCCCTCTCTCCTGCGCCGTGAAGAAAGAGAATGAGGGGCCAATCACTCCCTTCAGAGTTGTACTGCAGTGGGAGTGAGAACAAGTAATCGAGCTTCCTGTTTAGAGAATAACTAATTCTTGATGAGTGAAGTTCCATTGTCACACCTCCTGGCAGTCTTCAATCAACAGCATAACATTACGGAAGTAGAATTCTTTAGCTTAATTCACAGTAAGAGACGTCTTGATCATCGGCAGGATTTTGATCAGCAACATACCGGCAGATGTCCATCAAGAGGAGTGAGAATCTATATTAGCTGACCTTGATGAGACGCATCGGAGGTTTATGAGCACATGTTTTCTATTGATTTTTCTATTGATACCGAGTCATTAGCTGTTGGTCATACAGATCGGGCTTTTGTGGCTCGAGAGCGACCAGGGCCCAATGAGTCTACAATGATCGGCAGTGATCTGGGTCTAGTCAACTTCACCTGGTTCTATAGATCGAAAGACCTGCCAGGATAGTTTCTTCAACTGCCAGATCTCGATTAAGCATCACTATATCCGCTATAGATCCTTCTTTCAGTCTACCTCTGTTGCTGATTCCAAGGCTCTGAAGGGCGTTGTAGGAAGAGACTCTCGATAGTTCCTGAAGACTGCAGCCGGTCCACTCCCTGAAGTTTCTGGAAGCTCTGTCCATGGTAAGAGTACTTCCCGCAAGAGTCCCATCTTCGAGAGTTGCCTTGCTGCCATTGACTTCTACTCTTAGGCCTCCAAGATCATATGTTCCGTCATTCAGTCCGGTCGCATCAAGAGAATCAGTGACCAAAATTATGGCTTCACTACCACGAATCTTATGAATCATTTCAACGAATTCAGGCGCAGTGTGGATACCGTCTGCGATCATTTCCAGCTTCATGGGCAGCAAGAACCCTGATCCAACACAACCAATCTCCCTGTGATGAAGCGTGTTCATTCCGTTAGGAAAGTGAGTCATTCTCTTGCAGCCGTTCTCGTAAGCTTTCTTTATCTGATGATAGGTGGCGTCTGTATGTCCAATAGAGATAGTGATTTCTCGTTTTGCAATCTCGGGGAGAACTTCAAGAAAGCCTTCGATTTCCGGAGCCATTGTTATGAGCATAACGATATCCGATAGCACAGACCTAAGTTCTTCAACTGTTGCAGGTCTTATTACAGAGGGGTTCTGAGCGCCCCTTTTCTTTGGGTTTATGTATGGGCCTTCAAAATGAACTCCCCTAACTGCTGTTCTGGGCCTCTCGGTAACATAGTCAGAAACAAGATCAGCAACTCTTTTCATTTCTTTCGCTTCAGCAGAAACTGTCGTTGGAAGAAGAGAAGTCACACCATGAGTTACAGCGAACTCCTCCCACCTTTCAAGATCTCTTGTATTCATCGTCATGCAGTTAATTCCAACTGCACCATGCGAATGCGTATCGACAAAGCCAGGCATGGCTATTGAACTGAAATCTCCGCCCGTTTTCGCAATTGATTCGATTTTGTTTCCAGATATTCTGATATTTGCGATGTATTCCCCATCGACTGGGTCAACAACGAGAACCCTTTTTAATTCCATTCAAGTCATCTCCCTTCAGACTCAATTATTACATCATTGGGAGAAATCCGTACAACGCATGAGCGAAGTCACTTGGTGGCAGGGAGGATACAGGGGGTATGAAAGACATCTCTAGAACGATAAGACATTCTTCGCCTTTGGAAGAGAGGGGGCGTATGCTCTGTTTTCGGAAAGTGAGCCGTTAACGGTTAACTGCAAGGCTTCTGCACCTCTGGCTGCATTTCTCTTTCTTGTCGGAGAACGACGGGCCGTTGACTGCCGATGTTTATCAATTCTCGCTGTCAAGAAGCGAAGCTCTCTATAACGCTCTTTAGGGACTCGTTTTTAACATCTAGTTTGCTTTGATAAG
>NZ_DJGL01000044.1:0-28437 GCF_002432735.1 Mesotoga sp. UBA5847
CTATTCGTCAGTAAGACTTCATGGATTGGTCTAGAATAGACTTCCTGGTCTCCAACTTCATCCCCTATAATAAAGCTACCTTTTTCTACTAACACCATTCCCTCTGTGATCCTACTGATAGGACTCGATAGCGATGGGCTTAAAGACATATCTGAAGGCTGTTCCTGGCTGGAGCTTTCTAAGTAGTCTTTTCTCGTCTTCTCGTCTTGCTGAATGATTTGGGGTTGTTGCTCTTGCTCTTTCTCAGGACAAACGACGTCTTCTTTCTTTTCTTCGGGGGCTTCTTGCGGGATATCATGAAGTGTTTCTTCTGCCTTTTCTTCTTCAGTCTCTTCTTTCGTTTCCTCGCTACTCGTATCTGCTGAGGCTTCCTCTGACTCATGCCCGGGTACATCTATTGATGTTTCATTACTTCTATCATCAGTCTCCAGATTCTCATCTGCTTTTTCGATTCTGTCTGANNNNTTTCTTCTGTCTTTTCTTCTTCAATCTCTTCCACCGTAATTGATTGTCGGAAATCAAAGGATTCTAGTTTTCGCTTTATGAAATTGAGTAGCCTTACCTTTTCAGAAGTCTTGTAAGACTGATTATACCTAAGTGCATAGGGGAGGTCGGAGTTAGCCAGTTCATCGGTCACCGTAAGAATCTGTCCGTTGAGTTTTCTTCCACTTATTATTTCATTATGAAAGCTGTCCCATTCATATTTGACCCATTTGGAATTAAGATTCCCCTTCGTAGTTCCAACAACTACCATTATTCGCGCTTCATCGAGTGCTTCTTCAATGACTTCTTTGTATGCTGATTCTCCCAGTTCCTCAATCGAGAAACTGCTCATGAAAACCCTTATGGAATTCGCTTTTAGAAGCTCGTAAAGCTCCTTCGCAATATACCAGTCTCTTGTGTTCTTATCATTTTCGTCCGATACTTTGCAGGATATGAATACTTGCCAGTCTTGCGAAGAGTTGCTTGTCATCATTACACCTCTTCGATATACCTACTGAAGTCCTGTCAACTCGTTCATCATCCGGCTATCTTGTTGCAAATAGTGCCGCTAGAAGTGTAACAAAAGTAATAATCTATGATCATTATTATACAATAATGTCATAAGTATCCAGTTTCATAAAAAAGGTTCTCACACTGGAATTCCTCCGGAGGTGGCTTGTTTGAGACTGAGAAAATGGTTGATACTTGGTGCGGTTGCGGCTCTCATCTTCGTTCTTGGATTCTTAGGCTGGATGGAATTCTTCGATTTGGCCGGCAAGGATATGTCGGTTCTTGGATTGCTGGAAGCCACTTTCGGACTGTTCAGATGGAAAACATTTTTCCCAGGGTTTGCAAAGATTCTTAACCTAGGAGATTATGAAATTCCTTTGATCCTAGATATAGCAAGGATAACCGCTCCCTGGATAACCTTATTTGGATTCATAGCACTTGTGTTTTCTGTCGTTAGAAGCTTTGCGACGTCCTTGAAAGTAAGGCTTTTCTATAGAGACCATGTTGTGGTTTTCGGTTGTGAAGAAACCTGCAAGTATCTTCTTAATTGCGTGAAAGCCGATTATCCAAGTAGCAAACTTGTATTATTAAAGAACTCAAATACACCGAGTTATGTGTGCAGCACTTTTGAAGAGAATCCAGTCATTGTTGGGAATCTTGAGGATACTGATATTCTGAATATCTCTGCTATCAATAAAGCCGCTCACATAATATTGGCAACTAACGACGACTCGATAAATATGCGATTGCTCAAGAACATCGAGCAGTTTTTCAGAAACAGTAAACGGAGTAGCACAGAGATCTGGCTTCAGATTGAAGACTTCAAATCATACGAAACCTTCAAAGGCTACAAAGGGGAGGATCCCTCGACAGGAATAGACATTCATGTATTCAGCGTGTTTCAGAGAATGGCCGCACAGACGGTAGATAGTTTCAGCCCGGATCAGTTCATAGAAACAGCGGGAAAAGGCCAAATTGAGATAGCACTATTTGGTCTTGAAGCTCTCGGACAATGGATAGTTCTTGAAGCAGCTCAGATGTATCACTTCAACAATATGAAGAAATTGAGAGTTACTGTGGTTGACTGTAATGTTGATAAAAAGATTGAAGATCTACTAAGGATTTGCCCTTCGTTAAAGAGAGTGATCGACATACAGCCTGTCGATTTGCTTGCTTTTCTTGAAATGGATGCCCCGAATTTGCTTTCAAATGTTTCATTGTGTTTCATAACTTGGCCAAAGGTTCAGGAAATAGACTTCATATCAAGAAAACTAAGGCAGATCTTTTTCAAAGCAGAAGAGAATCTGGAGATTCCCAAAATAGTGCTAGTGGACGTCTCGTCTTACCAGGGCTCAGAGATAATGAAGGAATCTCTCGATAGTTTGAACTCGATAGGCATATCATGTTCTTGTCCAACTGGCATCTCAATAAAGAATGAAGAAGAATGTGATAATCTTGCAATGCAAATTCACAACATCTATTCTCATTTGCCTCAGAAAGAGCTTGAAGTCGAATGGAGCAGAATGACCGACTACTTCAAAGATGAAAACCGTTATGCAGCACGGCATCTGTCTATGAAGCTGAGATCGCTTGGTCTCGAAGCAGTGTCGTCAGATGATCCCAGAGATCCCGTAGACCTCATGGCGATCCTTCCTGAGAACGAACAGATCCTTGCGCAGGTTGAACATAACAGATGGCTCGCCAGAAAACTCATAAATGGTTACGTCCATGGAAAGAAACTGGACAGAAAACTCAGAGACCAGCTGAAAATACATGTTGACATACGCCCCTGGGAAGAACTGAGCGAGAAAGACAGAGAAAAGGATCTGGTTGTCCTCAGAAACACAAATAATGTGTTCAAGAAAATTGGAAAGAAGATTGTTCCTTCAAAGGTCTGAATTTATACGAGGGGTAAGACTATGCCAGAAAAGTTACCATTAAGGATATTCATAAGCTACGGTCATGATGAATACGCCAAGCTCGCTAGAGAATAAAGAACTATCTCGAGCAGAGAGGCCATGAGGCCTGGTTCGACAGGGACAGAATTAAGCCGGGCAAAGACTTCGAGGTTTACGTAGAAGATGGTCTCAAGTGGCTTACAGAGGACAAATCAAGAGCAAGATTTCTCTATCTTAGGATTAAATAGGGTCAGACTCCATTTTCACACTAAACGAGAAATCGAAGATAATTCTGTGAGGATATTCCTAAGGATAGAAAAGAAAGGTTAAGCGGAGCCCTTTGCCTGCTCCGCCCACGGGGACACCCCCATGCAATGAAATTATATCACTTTGCCATCCTTAGGAGAAAGTGACCGATAATAAGAGAAGATGCATGTTGCACGACCATAATGAAGCATCACTTGGTCTTTTCCATGGAAAGAAACAAAATCGATTTTCTGGATCAAGTAAGCTCGCATTTTCTCCACGATTGAAGATAGTTTGTCAGGTGAAGCTCTGAGAAAGCCAATATAGCAAAAAAACGAAACGAGAATCAGAGAGTCGCGAAAACGGTGTGAATGCACCACGACGGAGATCGTATACTATCGCCTGATCGTCAACGGTGACTCCTATGTATTTTTATCTGTCCATTTTAATATTTATACATGTCCAGAAAAATGGTCAGACTCGTACTCCGGAGAAATACCGCTACGTGTAATGAAGATGAATGCAGATCCCTGCTGAAGAATTCTTCCCTTTCTTTCCGTATTTGTTCGTTCAAGTGGCGATAGTGATATCCAAACATTCAAATGACTTCGAGCACACACTTGTAATCTGTTTGTACGAGTCATATTTGGTAGAGGCATTTATAGCAAAGCAAGTTATGAACCTGAGAGTCTGATCTAGGCGGTTATCGATTCTTCTGAAGCCTTTTGTAAAAGGTTCATTAGGAATTCTTCTGGTGAGGTATTAGCCTCTACGCTTAGTTCTTGTATTTTCTCCGCTGCCACGTTGGAAAGTCTGATGCAATTATCGGCCTGGGCTGTTATTAGGATCTTGCCTCCAAGAGCATTGACGAGTTTGTGCATAGTCTGGTAGGAAAGATTCTGTTTTCCTGCCTCTATTCTTGAGATATTCGGAACGCTTATACCTGTGAGCTCGCTTAGATCCTTTTGAGTCATACCCTTCTCAACCTGAGTTCAATCAGTTCATCTATGAAGTTTCTTAGCGGCTTTCTCTCATTGTATATGCGCGCGAATTCCTCGTTCTTCATCAAGTTGGCCTTCAGTTTATCAAAGCCTGTCATCTATAACACCACCTTTCAGATTTCGAAAGAAGCCCACTTACTTTTGTATATTATCATATATGATAATACTAGTTGATGTCTCTCTTTATTCTTGGCAAGAAGGAAATAGAGTATTCGGTCAGACAAGAATCCGGAACTCGGGATTAACTGTTTAGTCTCTAGTGTTGGAGTAATTAATAATGCGACTTCTGCCCAGAAATATGGTTAAGTAATGATAATGAACTAGTCTGTCAATTGTGATCGACTGACTCCACACATTGATAAGTATGCTAGACTTACTGTAGTTGTCCGTTGAATGCGTTACCAGAACGATTGTGATCATTGAGATGGCAACCCACCAGTAGTTATGTATTGCATTCAACTGAATATTCCAACTTTTTCCCCTGTGTCACACCCAAACTCAGAGACTTACTTTCTTACGATTCTATTATTCGAATCGGTGCTCAAGTGGCATCCAAGAGGGAGGATCCTAGCATGCATGCAATCGACGAAAATGGAAGAACCGTGATCCTGAACGAAGATGGCAGCTGGCAGTATGAAAACTCAAAAGAATGGCGAGTTGTAAGAACCTATATGGGAGATTCGACAGAGAAAAAGACGGATCTCTTTCAAATCACCTATCCCCAGTGGAGGGTCAGGGTATCCACAGAAAAACGCGTGTGCATCAGCTGGCACGAACATGAATCAGGTGATCAAGACGACTTGATAGATCTGGGTTCCCCGGGTTCTGACGAGAGTTATGTCTACTTGAAAGGAAGCTTTTACCTAGACATTTTCATCTCAAATGGAAAATACAGAATAGTTGTTGAAGAGAAAGTTCCGGCAGAATGAATACTATACCCTTCATCTGAAACCGGGAACAAGGAATGCCTGAAACGATAAAGATTTCAGCATATCCCCCTCAATACAATATCCCAAAAATGGGAGAAAACATTGTTGATCGATGGAGCAAGACTTGTAGTACGTTTCACTATTGTTTTCTAATACTCACTTTCCCATCTTGAATCTGAATCTCATGGTTGCGAATAAGCAAGCTGATTTCTTTGTTTATGATGTTCGAGATGTTCGTTCCCGTCCTCTTGAAACCGAATAGTCTTGCCACATCTGTCTTCAAGTCCTCTCTATCCATTGTGAACGCGTGTTTCAGACAGAGTTTTATGGCCTCTTGAATCTCCACAGGCGGGATGTGTTCGGGTTTTCTCATATCATTTCTGCTGGCCGATTGTCTTGGAAGAATCCTTTCGTTGCGCTTGAGCAAAAAATCTCCCTGCAGAACATATGAATCCCTTGGGAATTGTGCCATAACATACTCCCGTAGACTCTTACGGGAGATATTCCCGGATTTTGTATACATATCCCAGTTTACCTGGAGTAAATCAGGGCGAGTATCGAAAAGCATGATAATCCTCGACACTACCTCATCCAAATGAACCGGGGCCTCTTTTTCAATTATCGCCCCAATAAGGCTATACAATTGAATAACTTTCTGCAATGAGACTAATTTGGTTACGTCATGAGGTGAGAATCTTTCATACAATGGAAGGGTCGTCTCTTCTCTTTTTATTGATGGCAAAGGATTTTCGACTATCAGCTCATCATTGATGTTAAGTGCTTCGGTATTTTCTGAAACGGAGCCAGCAGCTTCTATCTCTGCAATGACTCTCTTGATTTCCGAACTTCTGTCGAAGATCCAATCTCTTGACCAGATTCTGATGATCTTCCAACCCAGATTCTCAAGGACTTGTTGGCGTAGCCTGTCTCTATCTCTTGCAGTTCTCGCGGAGTGATACATGGCTCCGTCGCATTCAATTCCTGCGACATACCTTCCAGGATGTTCATTGTCAACAATTGCCAGGTCTATCCTGTAGCCGGAGCATCCCACCTGTTTGTGCACATTGAACCCGCGTGCTGTGAGTTCTTCATATACCTCCTCTTCAAAGGGCGATTCAAATTCGCCGCCAGTGTTTTCGGTCTCTCTCAAAAGGAATTCCCTGCTTCCTCCCTCTTCAGCATAGTTCAAATATTCTCTTAGGGCTCTTACTCCTGGGGTCTGTATTTCAGCAGAGATGTCTGCTCCTCTTATCGAACTTACAACAGTGACTTTCTTCTTGGCTCTCGTTATTGCAACGTTGAGTCGTCTTTCTCCTCCATTTTTGTTTAGAGGACCAAAGTTCATTGTCAACTTTCCCGAAGCATCTCTACCATATCCAATGCTGAAGATCATCTCATCTCTCTCGTCACCCTGAACATTCTCAAGATTCTTCACGAAGAAAGGTTCAAGTTTATCCTCGCCGAAGAAATCCTCGACAGACTGATCCTGGGAACGAAGCTCTTCAATTCGGTCAAGGATCGCCGTCTGCTGAGCTTCACTGAAGGCGACTACTCCTAATGAAACACCTGGCTTTGTCCTTGCATGGCTCATAACCATCTCGGCAACTCTGCGTGCTTCTTCAATGTTCTTTCTGCTCTTTGCTCTGTCATAAACTCCATTCGAAACATATTCAAAGCATATTCCGGAATCAAGCCCATTAAAACTGCTGCTGGGGAAAGTGCTGAGTCTATTCATGTAAAAGTGATAGTTTGAGAAGGCTATCAATGATTCGTGACGGCTTCGGTAATGCCAGAGAAGTTTCTTTTCTGGAAGACCAGCCGCGCTACATTCGTCGAGAATGCTTTCGAGACTCTCCAGATCGTTCTCTTCATCTGTCATTTCGGCTTCATCGGGTTCAGAGATTCTGAAGAAGCTTGTGGGAGGTAGCTGTTTGTTATCTCCAACAACTACTACCTGCTTTGCCCTCATGATTGCTCCCACTGAGTCTTCCGGAAATACCTGGGAAGCCTCGTCAAAAATGGCGACATCGAATTTGAACTTGTCCGGATCGGTGAATACGCTTACTGAAAGAGGGCTCATCATCATGCATGGTTTCAGAACTTGAAGGAGGTTTGGCGTTTCCGAAAATAGTCTTCTAATTGATTTATTTCGTCTCTTCTTGGCTATCTCTCTTCTCAGAATAGATGTCTCGGCACTTCCAGAATTCACAAGATTGGAAACCGGAATCCTCTGGGCGAGGAAAGAAGCCAGTCTCTTTCTGGCATACAGCTGTTGTTTTGAATCAAGTAACCGGAACTCTTTAACAAGAAGGTTGTGGTCACTTGTGGAGAATGAGTTTAGAACCTCATCCTTTGCGTAGAGCTCCGACAAGAGGTTGCTATAAAAACCCTTTAGGAAGACTTTGTCAAGCACATCAGATTCAACTTCACTTTCCCTCGCTCTTTCGAGAAAGTCTTCCAGTCCAGTCTTCTCGAGAAAAATGATACTCTTCTTCATTGAAAGCCAGTCATCAAGTTTTGGAAGCGATTCTTGTAGTCTTTGGACAAAATCTTCAAAGCCTTCAAAGTCCGAAAGAGACTTGCCGTCAGAAAATGGTCCCGTGATAACCATATCGGATACTTCCTCTAGATGCTTGAAAAATGAATTTGTTGCCGTGATTCCACGCTTCACCCAGTCACTCCTGCCTGATATTGCCTGCTGGTTTTGGTTTCCTTTCGGCAATGTAGAAAAGAATGAGAAGTATTCAATCAGCTCTATTAGGTCTGATTCACTACTTCTCAAAGCTTTCTCCAAGTTATCATAACTCTCGTAGAAGCTCTTGATTACCCCTTTTGAGCTTTCGATAAGACTTATCAACTCTTTCTCGTTGCAGGCTTTTGTCATTAGTCCACATTGGGAGAGAACTCTTTCCGACTTCTCCAAATCTTCTACGATTCTCTCGTAATTTAAAACTCCATCATATTTAAGCGAAGAAAGGATGCGGACATTCTTCTTATAACCTCCAAACAACCTACCAAAAAAGCTGTTGTATGAGCTCGAGAACTTTCTTTGAAGCTCATTGTGATTCAACTGAAGAATGGCCGGTCGATATCTCGTCAGAAGCGAGACGGTCTCCTCAAATAACTTGACAGATTTGAGAACATTAGAGATTCCCAAAAGTGAGCGAAGAGCATCAAACTGACGGGTGACTTCACTGTGAGAAACCTTGACCTCATCTATCGCGCTCTTTAAGTTAATGAAAGAATCTCCATAACTAGATGGAAGTTCTCTCTTAATTGTTGAAACATGAGAAAGAACCTCCTCTGCCAACTTCAAGGCCTTTTCTTCGGCCGAACTTCCGGACTCAAACAAGTCAAGAATCGTTGAAATCCTAGAATTTGCATATTCGAGTTCCTTACTGATAGACGATCTCCACTCAAGGGATGTTTCCTCGCCTATCTTCCTTAGTTTTCCTATAGTGTCTCTTATCTTCGTCAGCGATTGACGAATGCGCATTACGAAAACGGCATCAGGAGCAACTGCCTTGACTTTGTTAAGGACATCCTTCTTATGGTTGCGATAAATTTCGGCGTGGCGCTTCAAGTTGTCAAGATTGTTGATAATCTTGTCCAGTTGATCATGCGTGAGATCTTGTAGTTGTGCTACATCAAAACTCACAAGATCTACGTCATGCAAAGCTGCCAGATTGCCGTGAAGCTCAAATGCTGAAATCTCAAGAGAAGTTCTCTTTTCGTGCAGTCTTCTAACATAGCTGTTGAGTCTTTCTCTTATCTCCTTGAGTCTACAGAGTTCACGCTCCAGGCTTTTCGTATCTACAGCATGGTTGTTAGCTTCATTTAGCACTCGTTCTAGCTCGTCCAGGACCACTCTCTTCCCTGTTTTCTTACTGTGAAGCTCCAGGCAAAAATCTCCCAATTCACAATCATCCAGACGGCGCTTTACAACTTCGAGTGCTGCCATTTTCTCGCTTACGAAGAGGACTCTTTTACCCTGGCTCAGGGACTCCGCAATAATATTCGCTATCGTCTGACTCTTTCCAGTCCCGGGAGGTCCCTGTATCACGAGGTCTTGACCGCTTTTCACGGCAAGGATAGCCTCTTGCTGACTCGAGTCGGCATCTAGTATCTGATAACAGTTGAGAGGATCGTTTTCTACATCCAAATCTGGAAGCTCGTCGTGTTCATTATCTGGTGCAATCAACGGCTTCCCTTCTGCAATTGTTCTCAACACAGAGTTTTCGAATATCATGTCTTCATAGTTCTCAAGGTCTTTGTACATGGCAAGCTTGGCAAAAGAGAAGACCCCTAAAGCAACGTCTTCAATAACCGACCAGCCCTCGATCGGTTCAATTAGCTGTCTGACTTTTACAAGTAGATCTCTTAGGGTCGACTCCTCAAGCGACATTTCCTGATCATAAGTAGACTCCAGGTCAAGGCCAAATTCTTGCAGCTTTTCGGAAAGTGTTGGATTAAGTACAATGTCATCATCGATGATCCTTACGGAATAGGGTGAGGCAATTGTCTCGCGGCTAATGGAAACTGGAACAAGGAGTAAAGGGGAAACCACAAAGCTCTTGTTATAATCTAATTCTTTCCACTTGAGGAAACCGAAAGCCATAAAAAGGGTATTGATTCCCATTTCCTCGTAAGAAGTCCTCGACTTGAGTTTTAGTCTATTGAGAACAAGATTCATTTCCTTTTCTTCACGGTCAGCCTGTATCTGGTTTGCTTTAAGGGAAACAACGCTTTGATATTCTTGCTCTTTATCATCTTCTGGAGGAATCGGAACGAAGTTCATCTCTTTTTCTTGGACAACAATCTTACTGAAAATCTCACTGCTTGAAGGCTTTATAAGCATCAAATTGCTCGTCTTGCTGGTCCTGAAGTTGATTAATCTGTTTCTCATTGTGAGATCTAGCAAAGCTTTCTTCCACTTGTCGATCTTAACGGAAACAGCGTCATTGTTTTCCATGGGATCCCTCCAGAAGCCTTTCTTATACAGATGGTATAAACAGAATGAACTAGATGAAACGCGCAAAACGCTGACTCAACTCATCGAAGAGTCTTTCTTTCACTTAGATCAAAGATCCGTCCATTCTGGTTGGCAGAACTGATTGGAATCTTGAAATTCAACACTTGAGATGCACTTCTCTGGAAATCTCGAATTGCTAATGTTAACTCTGTATCTCCATATGTTCATACATTGCAGAAAACAGATTAAGCTCATTTGTCTAGAGAGATTGTATCATTTTGTAAGCAAATGAAACAATGTGAAGAACCTAGAAATAATGACTTTAGATATTTGGGAAGCAAACCCCGAAAGTGCGCACTCTGGTAAATTCAAGATCAATGTTTGAGCTGGCTTGATTATTGAATCATCGGCAAAATACGACGTGGCATAACTTGAGGCAGAGTCTTCTTTCAAGACTTCTTTTGCTTTTAACAACCGTTCGTCTACCTTTCGTTTCAACCATTTTCACCTCTATTTCTTCTGTGGAACTTATTGTACTCCCATCCAGTGAGTTGTAAGCATTAAGTAAAAGAACCTCCATGCACTATAAATCATATGTGCAAACAGTAATCATCTTCGCTTCAAAAAGAGCTGACATTCGAAGAAAGCAACTCCAACCCATCGCTTGTCCAATGCACACGGCTTCTTGACTCTCATGACTAGTCATTTACAACAGCCTTGCTCCAGTCAAATTGAAAAACCTCCCTGAAATCTACGTCGACGCCACCGGCTCTGGATAAGGTGATTTTAACTTCATCTATTCCATTTGAACTTGAACAATGATCAGATGGACAATGAAGCAACATAATGGTATCGGCTTCTGCCAAGTATGAACCGTTTCCTTCAAAATCCTCTATTCTTGGCATCTTTCCAGCATTTCTGTACGCTGAGCGTTTCAGCTTGGTCGCAAGGATGAATGCAATGCCCAGGGTTTTTCCAACTTGCTTTAGAAGGCCACAAGCTTTCCTCTTTCCTGACAGGAGGTAAAGGTCGTCGATGATGAAGATTTCGATCCCTCTAGAGTGATGGAGTTCGGCAGCAACTTCTATCGTTCTTTCTATGCTACGTTCCTTCAAATCTACAATATCTAATGTGAGCTGCTTCAGTTCATACAAACTGCGATTCAATTCATCTAATTCATCTGTGGGCAGATCTTTCGTATCTTCCAGCTTTAGCTGTGATTCGAAAACTCTTTGCAAAAGTCTTGTCTGAAGGTTTTTGGAAGGCTCGCTACATGAGAAAAAGGCAACTCGCCCACCTTCAAGTGCGAATTTATATGCCAGGTTTAGCAGAAACGTTGTTTTTCCGCTCATATGCAGTCCCCCAACCACCACTAAATGCCCGCTTGTTATTGGTTGGAGATAATTAGATAGACCTCTGTAAGGCCAGTTCAGATTCTTCATAAACCACCTCGAAATATCTGCCGTTGATCTGCTGTTAAGCTTACCATTCCACAACTTAAATCTATACTACAGCAGCTACACTGCCTTCATTAAATAGGGTCAGACTCATGTTAATGCTTTGGCGAAGAGGCTTGTTGAATTCCGTTTACTCCTGGATTCAGAATGATTACATCAAGCAGTTCATGAACCTTGCGCTCCCTAAGCTCGTTTTGTGTCGTGGTTCCTTTTCTTCGAGATCTTGCTGAACCAATCAGCGTTTTTTGTCAATTCCAGCCTCTGCATATTCGGATGTCGAGAGAGATTATCTTTTCTCAAGTTCTTCTTCTACAATCCTGTAGAACTCTTCTCTGGCATGTCTTTCCAGCCAGGGCATGTGACCGCATCTTTCCAGAACCCTGAATGTGAAATTCTCAAGTACCCTTGAAAGCGGAATCTCGACACCCTCTGCCGGATGGGGGTCGTAATCGCCATGGACCGCGAGAACGGGACAGAAAATCTTCTTGCCATTCTCGAGAAGCTCTCCGCTGAGCCTCATCTCTGAGGCCTCTGTCCATACGCTCTTGTATATCTCTGCATCGATATTGACTTCGACTCTTTTGGCATCTTCGAGAAGATCGAAGTGGTCTGTCTTGGCCAGGAGTTCTCTGAACTCAGATAGCAGTACTCTATCTTTCAGTTCTGCATTGTTCAGGAGCCTCATGAGCTCTTCCGCTCTAGCCTTTTCTTTTGCGTCAAGACGGTTCAGGCGAGTATTCATGATACCGGAAGCGTAATGCTGCTCGAAAGGACCGCTGCTTATGAGTATTATCCTATCCACAAGATCGCCATGCTCTGCCGCAAACAAGAAGACGAGCCACGCTCCCCACGAATGTCCCAGAAGAATAACCGGGGAAATGCAATAATTCTCGACAATCTCCCTTAACTCCTCTAATTGTCCGGGTACTGTCTTCTTTGTCTGATAGGGCTCCAGAACTCCCCGTCTCTTTCCCAGCTCTCTCGCGAGGGGCGCGACTCCTCCGGCCGCTCCCGGTCCTCCATGAACGACTACAACTCTGTATGGAGGATCGCCGTGCATTCTGAGATTGTCCATCTTCTGAACCTCCGCTTAGATGTGCTCTTATTCGTGTCTAGCGATTGCCAGGTATTTACAACTCCGGCAAGTCAAGCTTAGCCGAAATTGGCGAAAAATGGGACAGAAGAGAGGAACTAGTCAGTCCCTATTTTCGCCTCGTATGAACTGGATGCCGAAGCCGTATTCCACCGTTTTCTCTGAGCCCTGCCGAGGGACATCTTGATACTACTAGCTTCTATCGAGAGCATAAAGAGCGGCATATAGTCCGCTCATCAGCTGTATTTGGACGAGTTTCTTTATGGGGATAATCGTGTACTCGAGTTCCTTCTCCAGTTTGTCGCTCATGTCCTTCATGTGCCGATATGCTTTCTCTGCGGCAGCTTTGAACTCATCGTCGTTCGTCTTCTCGTAGTTGAGAAGCATGATCCTTCTGAGCATTCCCCACAAAAGCATCTTGTAGGTCTTGGAGACCTGCTGGTTGTCGAAGGCTTCGGCCACAGTCGCCTTCTTTTCCAATTCCTTGGCGGTCTTTGCCCAGTTCTCCTGTACAGGGAGGTGCCTTTCGGAGGATTCGAGGAAGTCATCGAGAGCAGTCCGAATAGGAGTGTCGACGACCAGTCTGTCTTTCAACGGGAAGTAGATTTCCCTTATCTTCTGGTCCTCCTGCTTTGTGTCTTCGATATTGGCAAGCACAAGATCCCTCCTGATAAATTCCGTCTCGGAAAGATCTTCAATTTTGGGATTGTAATAGTAGGGGACTTCACATACCAGCTCAAATACCTTCTCGTTGAACTGCTTTCCGTACTCGTAGCTGCAGGTTCCCGCCTTCCCAATTATTTCTGCCGGATCCCTGTCTGTATTGGCTGCATAGTAATCGTAGGTGTCTCTCATCGTCGGCATCTTGAAAACTGCTTCGGCGAACTTGACTGCATACGGCATCTCCGGCTCGCCAAGCGCTGCCGGGATATTCTGGTCTTCGTAGGCCTTCTCGAATATCGGATAAAGGATCGGAGCATCGTCGGATATGTAGTTGTAGACTCCCCCAAAACCGGCATTGTGGAGGCTATATATGAAGATCGGCTTGACCTCTTCGATTATGTTCATCAGAGCTCTCGTCTCGGGAATCGGATCGTTGTTGTCGAGAGTCTTGTACTTTATGGGGAAGGTCCATTCTACCTGTTGAAAGCTCGCAGGCCTGTAGAAGTTCAGCGCGTAGTTCAAGGGCGTGTATGGTCCTCTGAACCAGCCTTCGTTCAACTTCGCCCCGTCGTTGTCGGCTACCTTTATTATGTACCAGCTCACGTCCTTGAATGTATTTCTAAAGGCCTCGTTTTCGACCAGCTGCTGAGATAGATAGTCGAGCATCATGCTTCCTATCGGTTCATTTGGATGCGGAAAACCGTACATCAGTATCGCCCTGGAACCGTTGCCTATCTTTAGGCAATAGATCGGATCTCCGGCCATCGATTCACCTATCTTGTAGAAGCTGGAAAGATCGGGGTATTGCTCCGCGAGTTTCCTGCTCGATTCGTTCAGCTCGTCGACCGTCTTGAAGTATTCATACTCCGGTACGCTCTTGATTACCGCCTTAATTGAATCCATAACTACCCCCTTTATATATAGTGACAGGCGACCTGCCTGTTGTTGTCGCCTGTTTGGAGCTTCGATTTCTTGACAGTGAATCTTTGGTTCTAATGGCTTCCTGGAAGAACGCATGAACCAAGAGTCTTCTTGAGAAGGACATCTAAAGTATAACCCGTTCTAATATAGAAAACCCTCGAACGAATCGAGGGTTCTTGGTCGGGGCGACTGGACTTGAACCAGCGACCTTCTGCGCCCCATGCAGACACGCTTCCAACTGCGCTACGCCCCGTACTCGAAGATTCTATCACAGTTGGGATAACCTTTCAAGAGCAGAACCACGCCCAGGGCAACTTTCAGAGAATGTAAATTGGCTCTGCGGGCTACTCCCTGACCTCGAACGTGAGGAAGTCGATCTCTACACCACCGCTGTCCGAGTCATTCAATCTGAAGTCGTAGAATCCGGCATCCCATGGAGCGGTAAATACTATCAAACCGTCTGTCATGCCGCCGACGTAAGCATACTGAATGTCGTGCAGGTCGTTTTCGGACTCGCTTCCATGTGGAATATCAGAGGGAACGATTCCGATCCAGGCGTACGTTTCGAGGCCTTCTGTTCCGTAGAAGTACAGAGTGATCTCTTCGCCCGGCGCAAAGACGTCTTTGTAAAGGCTCATATAGGCGGATTTCAGAGGTTCCTCAGTTTCTGCAGTATAGATAATACTCTCGATCTCATCCAAGTAGAATTCGTAGATCGAACCGTCTTTTAGAGTGATAACAAGCAGACCATTCGCAAGCGCCGCAACACACAGTGCCGCAATTATCAGTAAAGCAAGAGTCTTTTTCATGCCGCACCTCCTCCATGATGATTCTCTCACAATTGCTCATTCAGACGGCCGTCGTTTCATGCCTCCCTCAAGAACTATTGCTTCACCAGAAACGGATGGACAGTCTCAAAACAGGAGGCATTTTAGTCATTTCTTTCCGGCAAAGCCGTGAAACTGATCTCCCCTTGAGGAAGAGCAAATCAGATCGCAGATGCTATCATAACTCAGTCTTGTTCGAATGCTATAATATATGTTAGATGAATATAGGTAAGGAGGTAGTTTTTGTGAAGATCGCAATTCCCACTATTGATAATAACGGTCTCAAATCCAAGATTTCAGAGCATTTCGGTCACTCTCCGTTCTTCGCATTCGTAACTGTGGAGAACAACGAGATTGTCTCTCACGAAATCGAAGCGAACCCTTTTGAACAGCACGAGCCGGGCGAGATTCCAGGCTACGTGAAGAGTAAAGGCGCCGATGTGATAATAACAAGAGGCATGGGCGGCCGGGCAAGACAGTTCTTCGAGACGCTGGGCGTACATGCCATTACCGGGGCCAGCGGGACCGTCGAAGCGCTAGTAAGAACCTACATTGAAGGCGAACTTTCCAGCGTTGAATACGAGCCCGAAGACCATGGAAAGTTTCACAATCACTAGAAAAAAGACGACGGAGCATATATGAGAAGTATGAGAGGAAGACGAATGGGGATGGGCAGATCATGGATCGAGTTGTATCTGCTTCTCCTCATTGCTGAGAAACCGGGCCACGGGTATGAACTGTCTTCTAGAATCAACGACTTCGAGATCCCTATCTTTGGTGTCGGTCAGATGGGCAGTCTTTACCGGGTGCTCGGGAGTCTCGAGGAAACGGGTCTTATAACCTCTGAATGGGATACTGAAGACACAGGTCCAGCCCGGAAGAATTATAAGATAACCGAAGCGGGCCTTGAATATCTTAAATCTGCCGAAGTCAGGATCAGAAGGTTCAAAGACAATATAGATAAGTTTCTTGAAAGGCTTGAAGATCTAAAGAAAGCATGAAGCCCTGCGACGCAGGGCTTTACTTCACATAAGCTGCCGGATTGTCGAACAGCTTGAACAGTCCGCCTGTATGGATAAAGAGAACCCTCTTTCCGGCAAATCTCCCTCTAGAGATTTCGAGCATACCTCTGAAGGCTTTTGCCGTATAGACGGGATCAAGGAAGAATGCTCTCTCCTTCGCAAGTTTCTTTATGAGATCCATATCCTCTTCCGAAGGCACGGCGTACGCCGGTCCAGAGAAGTCATCGACTATTTCGATTTCACTGCCTTCAAGCGAGACGGCTATCCCGTACTCTTTCAGGCCTTCTATTAGTTGTTTCGTCTTTTCCACAAATAAGGACGAGGGATCTTTCGTGACGTTTATGCCGATCACTTTGGTGTTATATCCGAGCGATTTTAGACCGGCCACGAGGCCCGCATAGGTGCCCGCGCTACCAACCGCTGTGAAGATGGCTTCGACACCGTCGAGATTGATCTGTCCTGAAAGCTCTTTAACAGCATCCACATATCCCCTGGCGCCAAGCGCGTTTGAGCCGCCCTCGGGGATCAGGTAGACTTTGCTGCCCTTCTTCTCGTATTCTTCCTTCTTCGTGGCGAAGATCTCGTCTATCTTCGAATACTCTTCTTTTGTCACATAATGGATATCGCTGCCCACCATTGTGTCAAGAAGAACATTCCCCTGGGGGATCTCCATCGGCCTTCCCCTGAGGAAGAGAACAGGCTGCATTCCGAGCGATCTAGCGGCAAGGGCCGTTGCCCTGCAGTGATTAGACTGAATGCCCCCGCAGGTGAATACCGTATCTGCCTTCTTTTCCAGAGCATCTTTCAGAAGATACTCGAGCTTTCTGATCTTGTTTCCGCTCGTAATGAAACCCGTTAATTCATCATGCTTGCAGAACAGTTCGAACGGAAGTTCGAGGTACTCTTCAATCCATTCAAGCCTGTTCACAGGTGTAATGCTGTTAATGAACTTGAGTTTCAAGCTCTCACCCCCTACTCTCTCTCATTTATATTAGAGACTATGCTGTTCAGTTTTTCAATTCGCTCCCATGGCGGCGGGTGGGAATAATTTAGGGCCGCATATAGCGGATGTGGACTCAGGTTTGAAAGGTTGGACGCGGACAGGTTCTTCAGCGCGCTTATCATGGGCAGCGATGTGCCCAGCATCTCGGCTGCATACCTGTCGGCTTCGAACTCCCATCTTCTGCTTATTAACGAGTCTATCCAGTCGAGCATCGTGAAGACCGATGAGAGGAAAACACCTGCGTACAGAAGAGTGGTGAACTTCTTCTCAATTCCGAAAATACCAGAAGTCAAAGGGCTTTCGACGATCAGCCAGAGCAAGATCACCGCAAAGGCTGCAGCAGCATTTGAAACTAGCATCCCCTTCAGGATGTGTTTGCGTTTAAAATGGCCTGCCTCGTGTGCGAAGATCGCCTGTATCTCTTCTGAAGTGTGCTTCTCTAGCAAGCTGTCAAATAGAACGATCCTTTTCGCGCGGCCTATCCCTGTGAAGAAGGCGTTCGTGTGGCCGGTCTTTCTCGAAGCATCCATGACCAGGATCGACTTCACTTCAAAGCCTGCCTTTTCGGCGATAGCCCTTAGCCTGCCCATAAGGTCTTCATCATCGAGAGGTTTGAGCTTGTAGAAGATGGGCAGGATTACTGTTGGAAATATCAGCTGGGCCAGAAGCTCGAAGACTATGACTCCGATAAGCAGATACAGCCACCAGTAAGCAAACGAGTCGATGGCTAGTAGAACCAGAGTTACTATGGGGATACCGATTACAGCCACCAGGCTTATTCCCTTCAGCTTGTCCGCAACGAACGTTCCCGGTGTCGTCCGATTGAATCCGAATCTCTTCTCGAGAGCGAACGTCGAGTAGATAGAGAAGGGCAAAGTGATGATAAAGGCGGTCGCTCCAATGACGATGAAGAACAAAAGCCCCTGAATCACGAACCCTTCCGCCGCTCTAACCGCTAAGGATTCAACGGCTCTGAAAAACCAGAAGATGCCTATGCTCAACGCTGCAAGACTCACAATCGACGAGGTGATGGCAAGAGAGCCCTTTGCCCTCGTGTAATCCACGGACTTTCCAATGAGGTCATCGTTGAAGACGTCGCGCAAGTTGTCGGGAAGGGATACCCTCGAGAGTCTGGCGTTCCTGTAGTTTAGAGACAGCAACGTTAGTTCAAAGAGACTGATTCCATAGACAACGAGAAGAAAGACAATCTCGAAGCTAGCCATCTACTTCTTCTTTCTCTTTCATGTACTGCTCTACTTTCTCTTCATCCAGTCTCTGAATCTGTCCTTTGGATGCAGGTCTGAATTCCTCGGTTTCGTGAAGAGCTTCTCCCAGAGGGCACCTTTTCTCGGGATTCTCTATTAGGTAGTTCATTAACCCGTCTTTGTCTACGAAGATCTTGTAGAAGACCTTCGTTCCGTCGGTCAGTTCATAGATCCCGCATGGTCCGTTGAACAGCGCCTCGGCTGCCCGGAGGTAAAGCATAGCGTCATTGAAGGAACTGAAAGAAGCTCGAGGGCCGTGCCTTTCCCGCTCGTCGTCATCCATACAGATCGCCCTTCCACAGGTGGAACAAACGTATTGAACGTGGTTCAAGAGGCAATCTTCGGGGTTCTTCAGCGGCGTCGCCCTACTGTCACTAGAGTAGCATTCGGGACATTTCAACTCACTCACCTCCAATACACTATTTTACGACATTGTGGCGATCTCTGAAAGCCTCCATTCAGATTGACGTTTTGATCGGAATAATTCCATTCACTTCTCGACTTTGGGGATTGGCAAATCGATAAGTGTCTGATGTTGGAAGCCCAACGTGAAGAGGCAGTTATGGAGTAAGTGATGTTATTATTGTCTGAGCGGGCTATCTAGTGACCATATCTTTGAGGGGGCGATCTAGTGGTCAATATCTTTGCCGGGTGGTTTTCGGCTCTCGGACTCAGTGAGACTTTTGACTTGGTACTTGCCAACATAGTTGTTGGAATAATCATGATAGTCGTGGCCTTCTTATCCAAATACATCTTCGAAAAGGTCCTGATTAAGCCAATTGAGCTTATTGTAAGAAAATCTGCATTCAAATGGGACGACCTTCTCGTAAAACACAAACTGCTCAATAAGATTGCCCTTATGATACCGGCCATCGTGATTGCGCTATTCGCTCCTGCATTCCCCGCGATAAGCGACGTAATCTACCGGCTGGTAGCCACATATCTGATATTCATCGCCGCCGTTGTGATCGATGCCTTCCTGGACGTATTCACAAGCGCTTATCAGTCTCTGGAAACCTCTAAGGATAAGCCGATAAAGAGCTACATGACCGTTGTGAAACTAATGGTGTATATCATAGCCGGCGTCGTTGCGGTGTCCGTTCTGACGGGGATTTCTCCGTGGGGTATCCTGAGCGGAATCGGTGCGATGACCGCCGTCCTACTCGTCATATTCAGGGATTCACTTCTCGGGCTCGTCGCCAGCATCCAGATTTCTAAGAACAACCTTGTGAGCATCGGGGACTGGATAGAGGTTCCAAGATACCAGGCCGATGGTGATGTAATCGACATTACCCTTACAACGATAAGAATTCAGAACTGGGACAAGACGATAACTACAATCCCTTCATACGCGATAATCTCTGAATCGTTCAAGAACTGGAAGGGGATGTTTCAGGCCGGCGGAAGGCGAATCAAGAGATCTGTCTACATAGACACCTCTTCCGTCCGCTTTCTCGATGACGACCTGTATGACAGGCTGTACAAGATCCAGATTCTGAGACCTTACCTCGAAAGCAGAAAGAAGGAGATCGAGGAGTTCAACAGAATGAACGAGGTAGACGTAACCGAACCGGTCAACGGCAGAAGGATGACGAACATTGGGACTTTCAGGGCATACCTGACCGCCTACCTCAGAAATCATCCCGGGACAAACAAAGATCTTATCATGATGGTCAGGCAGTTGCAGCCGACCGATACCGGGCTGCCTCTGGAGATATACGCCTTCAGTAAAGACACATCATGGGTTAACTACGAATCTCTGCAGTCAGACATTTTCGATCACATCTTTGCTACACTCCCTCACTTCGATTTGAGGGTATTCCAGAATCCTTCGGGAAACGACCTGAGGGCAATGGGAGATCTTCTTGTCGGCAAGAGGCAAGGGCATGAACAGGATAACTCCGAGGAACTCTTTACGGAAAGCCCGCAATTGCACGCCGAAAAGGATACCTGATTCAAGAGGCAAATCTACGCTGTAGAAATCGTTTTCTCGATATTACCGAGCAGCGCATCGGCTGAAAATGCGAGAAGCGCCGCCGGAATAGCCCCTTCAATCACAAAGGCGGGATTCTCTGCGACAAGCCCGGCGATAATGGGCGACCCGAGGCCGCCGGCCCCAATGGTTGCCCCCACAGTTGCCGTCCCGATGTTTATTACGACCGAAATCCGAATCCCCGACATGATTACTTTGAGCGCAAGCGGGAGCTCAATTCTAAACAGCACCTGCCAGGAAGACATACCCATTCCATATGCTGCTTCACGCACATCTGCGGGGATGTTTTCAATTCCCACTATTGTGTTTCTTAAGATGGGAAGCAGTCCATAAAGCAGCAGAGCAGCGACCGTCGGTTTGAATCCAAATCCCAGCAACGGTACGGCAAGAGCGAGAACAGCGACGGGAGGGAAGGTCTGGCCGAGGGAACTCAGGTTTGAAACGAGAGGCAAGTACTGCCTGCCCATCGGGCGTGTAACCAGCACTCCTATCGAGATGCCGATAATCGTGGCAAGTCCGCTGGATACGATGACCATCCAGAGATGTTCGGCCACTAGCTCCAACAAAGTCCCTCTTGGATGAAGAACCTGCTTCTCTCCGGGAAAGAACCATCGCAGAAAGCTCTCCCACCATGCCATATTAGAGATGAGAAGGACGAAGGCCAGCAAGAACAGTCCCAACAAGACCCAGGATAAGACTCTACTTCTCTTCTCTGTCACTTCTGGTCAACTCCTGGATTCTGGTCATGCTTATCTGGCCGAGAAAACGTCCCGTTCTCTCGACGACCGGCAACGCCGCGGTTCCGCTTTCAAGCATTCTGGAAAGCGCCTCCTTAACAGTGCTGTCCGGACTCAAGATCTCTTCTTCCTTCATTTCAGTCAGAGCTTCTCTTACCGGTTTCTCCCTGCTCGAATGGGAGACATCTACCCAGCCGACAAGTCTCTTATCCTTGTCCAGCGCCCAGACGAATTCCTCTTCGATCTTGCCCAGCTGTTCCCAGCTTCCTGAAAGGTCTATCGCGAAGCTCTCCTCTATATACTCCCCGACCGGGATCCTCGAGAGCCTCTTCAGCGCTCTATCTGATCCCATGAAGTCGTGGACGAATTTCTCCTTCGGATGCGCCAGGATCTCTTCGGGAGTGTCATATTGAAGGATTCTGCCCGCTCTCATGACCGCGATTCTATCTGCAAGCCTTATCGCCTCATCTATATCGTGGGTTACGAAGACGATCGTCTTGTGGAGTTCCTCCTGAATTCTGGCAAACTCGTCTTGGAGCCTCACTCTAGTTAATGGGTCTACCGCTCCGAAGGGCTCGTCCATAAGTATTATCGGGGGATCGGCTGCAAGCGCCCTCGCAACGCCGACTCTCTGGGCCTCGCCGCCCGACAGTTCTTTCGGAAGCTTGTTCGCGTAGGACTTAGGCTCCAATCCGACCAGCTGCAGCAGTTCGTGCACCCGAACGTCAATCTTCGATCTCTCCCACTTCAGCAGTCTCGGCACGGTGGCAATGTTATCCTTCACCGACATATGTGGAAAGAGCCCCACGTTCTGGATTACGTAACCTATTCCTCTCCTGAGCTGCTTCACATCCATGACGGTTACGTCGTTACCGTCTATCAGGATCTTCCCCGTTGTAGGTCTGACTATCCTGTTTATCATCTTGAGCGTAGTCGTCTTACCACATCCCGAAGGCCCGATTAGAACCGTCAGTTCGTTCGAGGGGATCTCGAAGGTAATCGAATCTACGGCCAGTGTATTCTCGTCGTATTTCTTTGTTACATCTTCAAATCTAATCATTGGCTCCCTCCGAGATTAACCCCTTAGGAGTCAGTATTCCTATAAGCAGCTGCATTAGGGAATCGACTATCAAAGCGAGAGCAACTATAGGCAACGCTCCTAGAAGGACAAGATCCATGGCGGCTTGACCGAGACCCTGAAATACGAAAACCCCGAGGCCTCCTGCTCCTATCAGGGCCGCCATGGTAGTGTTCCCCACGGCCTGAACGGCCGCTGTTCTAACGCCAGCAAGGACGACCGGCAGCGAAATCGGAATCTCGACCTTTCCGAGAACCTGAATTCTGCTCATTCCCATCGCCCTGGCAGCCTCCACGGTATCTGTGGGAATAACCTTCAGACTTGAGTAAGTGTTTCTGACTATCGGGAGAAGCGAATACAGGACGAGAGCTATCATGGCCGGAGCCCAGCCGACACCCGTTATTCCTATCTCCCTAAGAAATGGCACACTGCGTGAAAGGTAGGATAGCGGAGCTATTAGCAAGCCGAACAGGGCTATACTCGGGATCGTCTGTATGAAGTTCACAACAGCGAATACAGGTCTTTCGATCTTTGGAGACCTGTTGGCAACTATTCCAAGCGGCACTCCTATGAGCACTCCGGCGAGAACTGCTCCTCCTGCAATTACGAGATGCCTCACAGTCTCTTCAAGAAATCTGTTGCTTCTGTTTGCGTACTCCTTCATTATTGCAAGGTCTTTCAGATGACCCGAGCCGAGAAGCAACAGGAACAGGCCAATCGGAACCAAGACCAGAAGCGATGAGATGATCTTCCTGTCCTTCAGTCTTCTTCTGGCAGCGAATACAACAATGTAGCCGGCCAGGAGAAGAACCCACAAACCGGTGGAAGGGGAGACCCTTGCAAAGGGACCTGCCTTTGAAGCTATAGAGGCGGCATGTCTTCCGGCCAGAAAGAAGCCGAAGACGGGGGCAATCCCTCCCACGAGACCCATCAAAAAGCTGAATCCCGCGTAGGACAAAAACAAGACTGCAAATGAGGCCACTAACAGGAGAGAGAGGCCCACATTTGAGAAGCTGCCTAAAGCTACGGGAAATGTCTCCGAGATTCTCGTCTCCTTAACTGAAAGGAATCCCGGGACCAGGAGAGACAACAACATGATGGCCATTCCTAGAATGGCCATCATGTCTCTTCGTCTGGAAATCAGCGTCATAACTCTAGTCAATCAGAGACTTCGATATGAGGAACTGCTCGGCGACGTATCCCGCATCTAAACCTTCTATCGCTATCGAAGCGTTTAGCATCTGCAGCGTCTCGAGATCAAGAGCCTCAAAAACGGGTTTGAGGAGCTCCTCGATTTCCGGATAGGCTTCATGTATCTCCTTTCTAACGATCGGAGCGGGTTCATAAACGGGCTGAACTCCCTTGGTGTCTTCAAGGACCACCAACTTGAGAGCAGAGAGGGCGCCGTCAGTACCATATGCCATCGCGAGGTTTACACCGTCAATGTTCTGGGAAGCGGCCCTTATGGTCTGAGCGGTATTTCCTCCAGAGAAGGCAAGTAGCTGCTCATTTGAAAGCTCGAAGCCATAAGCCTCCTGAAAAGCCGGCATAGCGTCCGGTCTGGTAAGAAACTCCTCTGAAGCGGCCAGCTTAATGAAGCCGCCGCGATTCAGGTAAGACGCGAGGTCTTCAAGTGTCTTTATTCCTTCACTGTCGGAAAGATCCTTCCTGATCGCCAGAGCCCATGTATTGTTGGCAGGGGCGGGGGTCAGCCACACCAGGCCGTTGTTCTCAAAGTCGAGTCTCTTGACTGTCTCGAATCCCTGCTGCGCGTTTTTCCATATACCCGGATCAGTGTTATCGAAGAAGAAACCTCCGTTGCCGGTGTACTCGGGATATATATCGATCTCTCCAGCAATGATCGCCTTTCTGATAACACTCGTAGTTCCGAACTCAGTCTTGTCGTTCACTTCAAAGCCATTCTTCTGCAGGACTATCACTATCATCTGTCCCAACAGTGCGCCTTCGGTGTCTATCTTCGATGCGACCGTAATCGGTCCCTTCAGTGCAAAGCCAATGGCCGTCATTAGTATCAGTGCAATCAGCATTATTCTCTTCATACAACCTACCTCCACAATTCGTATTGCCGATAATTATACTCCATTTAATTGTACACTATCTCTGAAAGTTTTCAATGCGCAGTTGTCTCTGTTGACATATCCATGTTCCGACTGAAAGCTCCAGCCCAGAATCTGAGATCCGGTTTCTCCCTCTTTCCCATTTCGGCTCAGACAGATAACCCCAAAAAGGGAGAACCTGAAAGCAGCTGATTCACAGAGTGGCACAGGTTGTTCTCATCTTTTCAGAGACCAACAAAGATTCGGGGCTACAACTAGAACCCCACGAGGGAGTATTGACTTCCAAATGCCACGAAATCCAACCACCTTTCTTCCTGAAGGGCTACCTCCATCGACTAACCCCGAAAGAGATTCCGCAAGCATTCTAATATACTCTTGCAAATACGGTCAGCCATCCAGCGTCATGAAGAGATTGTTCAATGATTCCACGAGCGTTGGGTGTGCAAAGACGCCGTCTCTGAGCGAAGTGAATGGAAGCCCGCCCATCATGGCAATCTGAATTGCAGATACAATCTCTCCGCCCTCAACTCCTAGAATGGCGGCACCGATAATCCGGTCTGTCTCTGAGTCGACAAGCGCCTTCATCATTCCCCGTGTCTCGTCCGTTTCAATGGCCCGAGCCACCCTATCAAAAGGCAGCTTTGCCACGCGATAGCTGTACCCTCGACTCGATGCTTCCTTCTCGGTGAGGCCTATTCTTCCAAGTTGAGGATCAATGAATACTACATAAGGGACATCCCTCTCTTCTATCGACGAGCTTCCTCCGTTCAAGAGGTTCTCCCTCAATACTCTGAAGTCGTCGTAGGAAATATGTGTGAAGGCCGGTCCGCCTTTAACATCGCCTATCGCGTAAACTCCCTCCGACGTGGTCTCCAGTTTGTTGTTTACCTTTATGAATCCCCTATCGTCAACCTTAACCCCGCTCTTTTCCAGATTCAGGTCGGGAGTATTGGGTAACCTGCCGGTCGCGAGCAGCAGATGGCTTCCCACTAATGTCGTTTCCTTCTCAGAAGATTGCACTCTCAGGCTGATCCTGTTGCCCCCGGCGCTTCTGGCCTGGAGCGGTTCGCTATCTAGAAGGACCTCGATACCTTCGTCCCTCATGATTTCCAAAACCATGCCGGCGATATCCTCATCTTCGCGAGAGAGCAACTGTTTATCCCTTTGAATAATGGTTACTTCACTTCCAAAACGTCGGAACATCTGCCCGAACTCGAGACCAACGTAGCCGCCACCAACGATTATGAGGTGTTCCGGAAGCTTATCGAGCTCCATTATCGAAGTCGAGTCATAAGCCACTGAATTATCCAGACCTCTTATCTCAGGTCTCGCAGGTCTCGTTCCGGTGTTTATCACTATGATGTCTGCTTCCAAGAACTCTGTTCTCCCATCTTGAAGTCTGACTTCGAGCTGTCTTTCCCTTACAAAACGCGCGCTGCCTTCTATCAATGATAGGTTTGGAGAATCGAGAATCCTTTTCTTGCTTCCTTCCCTGAAACTCTCAACCACTTCTTTTTTCCGCCGGATAACTCTCTCCAGATCGACAGAGAACTTGCCAGCATCAACTCCAAAATCTGCTGCGCGCTTTACCAGATGCGCTACTCTTGCGCTGGCTATCATGGTCTTTGTTGGAGTACACCCTTCATTGACGCATGTACCTCCAACTGCCTTTCTTTCCACAAGTGCGACCTTCCATCCTGCATCTGCAAGCGAAAGCGACAGAGGAGTGCCTCCCTGACCGGAACCGATAACTATCGCGTCGAATTTTTTCCTACCATCCTTCATTTGATCACCATCCTAATTTTCGCCACATACATGCAGTTTTCACTGTTTTTCCCGGTCAATCACTTGAAAGCAAAAGGCCCGATTCTTGATCTCTTCATCCGCCATGAGTTGGTGATTATGTTCAATCTTCTTTCGAAAGAGACTAAGCGATTCCTCACCAAGATGATCCACAAAGGATCGGGCAGAGAAACCTGTCCTGTTCTGCTTTTCTATGAAGCCAGAACGGCCGACCAATCCGTTCAGAAGGCTGAAAAACTGCTCACTGTTATAGATCCTCTGGAGTCACTGAATCTCTGGATACCTCACAAGTTTAGCATCGGGCAAAGCAAAACAAATGAAGGAAAGAGTCTGTGATCGGGAGCTGAAATTGCTTGAAGCCGTCACTGTGTCGCGCCTGTCTTAAATCCAGTCGACAGCACGCATAGGATGCAAAAGCCGCTGCTAGTATAATTGTATGATCAGTGCAGGCCGGTGGTGAATAGAATGACTAGATACGATGAGCGTGACACGATGTTTGCCAGGATGAACTACGAAGCAGGATCTCCCGAGTACCGTGACTACTACTCTAGACATCCCGAGCTGAAAGAGGTTGATGACGAACTGCGTAGCAAACTGGATCTGTGCGACGTAAGCTCCCTCTATTATGATCTGATTGAAGCTTCAGAAATCCGTTCGAATTTCTCCCTTGTAGAAGATCTTCGGCCTCTATGCGAAGGTATGCCATCAAATAACAGATTTCGATCCGACTCGTCAAGCTTCACCGATCTAGTCAGAAGGGTCGCCCACGATTTTGGTGCAGATCTAGTAGGTGTGGCAGAAATGAAACCGGAGTTTTATTATAGCCACAGAGGCAGGCATCGAGAACACTACGGAAAGAAAATAACCGATCTACTTCCTTTTGGAATAGCATTCGCGGTTGAAATAAAGAAGGATATGATTGACAGCGCACCGGCGATGACCGCAATGGTCGAGAGCTCCAGAACGTATCTGAAGGCAGCTACGATCGGACTAAGCATCTCCTATTTCATTCGAAGTCTTGGATACTCGGCTAGAAATCATATGGACGGAAATTATCTCGCAATTCTCCCTCTGGTGGCGGAAGCTTCAGGACTTGGCGTTTTCGGAAGACACGGCCTTCTCATCTCTGACAGGTTCGGCCCAAGAATAAAACTCGGACTGGTAACTACGGATATGCCTTTGAAGTGCGACCAATCAATCAATGTTGACCTAGAGAGCTTCTGCGGCAGCTGCGGTATTTGCTCGACAAAGTGCCCGGCTTCTGCAATACCCGTCAATGGAAAGGAGATCGTCAACGGAACCAGGAAATGGAGAATTAGTCACGAGCTCTGTTACTCTTATTGGAGGACGAATGGAACCGATTGCGGTATTTGCATTAGGGTCTGCCCCTTCTCGAAAGGGATCGGCTTTTCACAGTCCATGTAATCAAAAGGCAAAACGCTCCGATTCTGAGAACCTCGGCTGCTTTCTCTAAACTGCTTAGGCGGTAGAAAGGTTTCCGTTTTCATCGAATTTGGGTTTTTGAAGGATCGTATGTAAGAATAACTACATGAGACTATAGGAGGGATTACCATGAATGAAGTACTCAGTACAATTATCGAGTGGGCCATCAGAATAGGGATTAGCGTTGTAATCCTGCTGCTGGCAAAATGGCTGGCGGGTCTCTTCTACAAAACATTCATGAAATTCGCGGAGAAGACAACCGTTGTCTCCACTCAGTATCGTAAGACCATGAGAACGCTTTTCAATCTGGCGTTCTATGCGCTGGCAGCCTTCATAATCATCTCGGTTCTCTTCAAGAATCTGGCTCCTATGCTTGCCGGACTCGGAGTATCAGGTATTATTGTGGGTCTCGCAGTCAAAGAGCCTCTAGACAATTTCATCTGTGGAATTCTTATAATGATCAACAAGTTGGTTTACGAAGGGGAAGCCGTGGACATTGGCGGAACCTCAGGCGGGATTCAGGAAATAAAACTGAATCACGTACTGATCAAAACCTGGGACGGCAAGCTCGTAACCATACCGAGCAGAAACGTCTGGGCCGCAACGATAATTCACTTCTGGCCCGAAAATATAAGAAGAAACGATCTCACGGTAGGCGTTTCGTATTCGAGCGATCTGAACAAAGTGATGAAGATACTCGAGGATTCTGTCAACTCTTATGAAAAGCTATATGTAGACGACAATCACAAACCCATGATCCAGTTCACCGGGTATGGCGCGTCTTCGATCGACTTCGTCGTGAGGTTCTGGGTCGAGAGGCCGGACTTCATTGCTTCAAGCACAGAACTCGCGAAGATCATAAAATCGAAATTCGATGAAAACGGCATAGAAATACCGTTCAGCCAGCTGGACCTGCATATTGTCGACAGCCCCAAAGAAGGCATAAGATTGGCCGGGAAGGAAAGCTGACCGAAGGGATCAGAGGGCAGAAACGTGGTCGGGGGTAGCAGGTTGG